>JBAQGU010000880.1:0-5084 GCA_049287975.1 Roseiarcus sp. | reverse complement strand
GTTTCGTACTCGTCCATCGGTCCGGTTCCTTTCGTGTGAGTGGCTGCTCACGACCGAACCGGACCGGGGGACCCCCGGAGACGTCAAACTGCTACTGCCACCCCGGCAAAGCCGGGGGATCTCCTTTGGACTTTAGCTCTGTCACCACATTGGCAAACGACTCGGGGTTCTTGGCGAAAGCCTCCATTTTCGCTAGGATGCGACTGGACATGTTCCGATGCCGAAGAAGCGCCCGCTGCGCAGCCGGAAGATAGACGACCTTCTTCACGGAAGGAATATAGCATAATCATATATTCATTCAATCACCTCGACTTCGCTCATCCGCGCCTACCCCGCCTTTCGGGGGCGGCCGCCCTTCGCCCCGTTCGCCCGGGCCGCCGCCGCTTTTGCTTTCGATGTCGCCTGACCCGCGCGGCGCGCCATGTACGATCCCGTCCCGAATATCCCGGTCAGCAGTCCGGGAACGGAGAGATCGACGTCGAGCGCCTCCCAGTGCAGGCCGTATCCGGCGCCGAGGATCTCGAGCTGTTCGAGCTGGTCGTCGCTCGCTGTCTCCAATCCCTGTGCGAGCCGAGGCGGGAAGGCAAATGTGCAACCGTTGGCGAGATCGACGATCACGCGGCCGAGCTGACGGTCGTATCGCGCCGATTGGGCGCGCGGCTCGCTCGCTCGGGCGAGTGCCCCTCGTCTCGACGCCGCCTCGAATTCAGCGTCCGTGAGTTCAGCCATGGATTTCTCTCCGACGCGCCAACAACGCCTCTCGATGCGCCGTTGCGATTTTCAGTGCGCGGCGTACGTCGCCTCGCTTCATCCCGTCTACCCAAACCAGCGCGGGGCCATCATTGGGTCCCCCAAGGTTGATCTTGCCCTGGCCGTCCCAAAGACGTGGACGTGAGCCGGTTCGTGGTCATTCACAAACACGACGAAGCTCAGTCCTTGTGCCCTGAGGACCGTGACCATGACCCCTGATAACCCATCTCGTTGGGATTTTCAACAGAACAGCGCTGAATTCCCCGCTAAAACGCCAGTTGCACCTTCATGGATCGGTTCCTGTCCATCGCCAGCTCGAACGCCTCCGTCGGGTTCGCGAACGGCAGCGTCGCGGAGATCAGCGGTTTGACGTCGACGAGGCCCTTGCCGATGAGCGTGACCGCCAGGCCGAATTCCTCGTGGAAGCGGAACGTGCCGCGCAGCTCGATTTCCTTGGCGACGATCGCGTTCACCGGCAGCTTCTTCTCATCGCCGAGGCCCAGTTGCACGATCACGCCGCCCGGCCGCACCACGTCCAGGCCGCTGCGCAACGCGGCTTCGGCGCCGGAGGCCTCGAACATCACGTCGAACGCGCCCTTGTCGGCGCTGAAGGGGACGAGAGCGTCGGGCTCAGCGGCGACGTTGAACGTCGCGTCGGCGCCGACCTCGCGCGCGAAGCTCAGCGCGCCGTCGGCGACGTCGGTGACGATGATCTCGACGGCGCCCCCGCGTCGCGCCGCGATCACGCAGAGCGCGCCGATCGGCCCCGATCCCGTGATCAGCACTTTCTTGCCGAGCAGCGGTCCGGCCCGCCGGGCGGCATGCAGGCAGACCGCGAGCGGTTCGGCCATCGCCGCCTCACCCAGCGAGACGCCGTCGGCGACGACATGGGCTTGACTTTCCTCGCAGACGAGCAGCTCGCGAAACGCGCCCTGCACATGTGGGAAACGCATCGCGCTGCCATAGAAACGCATATCGAGACAATGGTTCTGCCGGCCCTCGAGGCAGAACTTGCACGCGTTGCAGGGGAGGCTCGGGTTCACCGCGACCCGGTCGCCGACCGCGATGCGGCTCGCCTTGCCGCCCACGGCCTCGACGACGCCGGCGATCTCATGGCCGAGCACCATCGGCTCGCGCAGCCGCACGATTCCGAAGCCGCCGTGATTGTAATAATGCAGGTCCGAACCGCAGATGCCGCCGGCGGCGACCCGCACGAGCACCTGCGCAGCGCCGATCTCGGGCGTGGGCCATTCCTCGACCCGCAAATCCCTGGCGGCGTGAGCGACGATCGCACGCATGGACGGTTTCCTTCTTCTGCAGCGAAAGGCGCTCATTCCGCGGCGCCGTGAAGATGTAGCCGCGCTCGCTGGGCGCGGCTGTCGTAGAGCGCCTCATTCTCCGGGTGTCAACCAAGCGGAACCCACGCGGTCAGCGACAGTCAGCGACCGCGTCTGCAGGTCCCGGCGCCTGCCGATGTCCGATGCAGATCATCGCGTTCATGCGGACGGGTGGTGACGATCACCTCAATGTCCTGATCGAGGTTGCCGAGAATCATCATCAACCGGTTACGGTGAAGCGGCCGAGCTTCGCATCGGGATGCGAGAAAAGTTGGATGCCCGCCAGATCCGCCGCCCCTGTCATGCCCGGCCTCGAGCCTGGCATCCAGGGGGCACCGTACATTATTATCACGCGTCTGTCGGCCCTGAATGCACAGGTCAAGTCCGTGCATGACGAACTTGGCCGATTACCGTGGACGCACTATCTTGCATATCGTTTCGAAAAATGCATTATATAGCATAAGAAGCGATACCCGGCTTTGCGGAGGCGAGGATCGGGAGATGTCGTGGCGCCGATTTCCGGGATATCGTCGAGGTCGACACCTTCAACGCGCTTAGAGAAAAACCGAAGGGTCGCGCGAGTTGCCACGTGCGGAGGAACAATGATCGATATCGCCGAAAACGCAGGTGCCTATTTCGTCGATCGACACGCCACCAGCGCCTACCGCGACAAGTTCGCGTTCGTGGAGGCGGGCGGCGAACAGCGCTCTTTGACTTATGGCAAATTGGCCGATGAAACCGGCCGCCTCAGGCATCTGCTCGAGCGCCACGAAATCCAGCACGAAAATCGCGTTGCGCTGCTGTTGCTCGACAAGCTCGAATTCCCGATCATTTTCTGGGGCTGCCTCAAGGCCGGCGTGATCCCGGTCGCGCTCAACACCCTGCTCGCGACCGATGTCTATGGCGCCATCCTCCGCGACAGCCGCGCCCGCGCGCTGTTCGTCTCGCACGAACTGCTGCCGGTCGTCGCGCCGCTGCTGAAGCATCTACCGTATCTCAAGAAGGTGTTCGTCGTCGGCGGCGAGGCGTCCGACGGCACGCTCGGCTTCGCGGGGGAGCTCGCGGCCAGCGAAATCCGCCCGCCGATCCCTGTCAGCCCCGACGATTGCGCGTTCTGGCTCTATTCTTCGGGATCGACCGGCCAGCCGAAGGGCGTGCGCCATGTGCATTCCAGCCTCAAGTACACCGCCGACACCTACGGCGCGCAGGTCTTGAAAATCGCGCATGACGACATCGTCTTTTCCGTCGCGAAGCTGTTCTTCGCCTATGGGCTCGGCAATGCGATGACATTTCCGCTCTCAGTCGGCGCGACGGCGGTACTCTTCGCGGGACGCCCGACGCCCGAGGCCGCGTTCGAAATCCTCGATCGCTTCAAGCCCACCGTCTTCTGCGGCGTTCCCACGCTCTACGCCGCGATGGACGCGCAGATGGAATCAGGAGGAGCCCAAGTCTCTGCGCTGCTGCGCTGTTGCATTTCGGCCGGCGAGGCGCTGCCGGAACAGGTCGGCGTCAAGTGGCGGCGCTTCACCGGCGTCGATATTCTCGACGGCGTCGGGTCGACCGAAATGCTGCACATCTTTCTCTCCAATCGCCCCGACGACGTCGTCTATGGCGCCTCGGGAATCGCCGTGCCCGGATACGAGATCCGCCTCGTCGACGAGCACGAGCGAGAGGTGGCGGAAGGGGAGATCGGCGAATTGTTGGTGCGCGGCGGCTCGGCGGCCTCCGATTACTGGAACCTGCGCAGCCATAGCCGCTCGACCTTCCTCGGCCACTGGACGCGCACGGGCGACAAATATGAGAAATCGCGCGGCGGCAGGCTCGTCTACTGCGGCCGCACCGATGACATGTTCAAGGTCAGCGGCATCTGGGTGGCGCCGTTCGAGATAGAGCAGGCGCTGATCTCCCATCCAAACGTGCTCGAGGCGGCGGTCGTGCCGGCGCGCGACGACGACGGTCTGGAAAAGCCGAAGGCCTTCGTCGTGCTGAAGAGCGGCGTCGCCACCGGCGATCTCGGCGCCGAGTTGAAGGAGCACGTCAAGGCGCGCGTCGGCAAATGGAAATATCCGCGCTGGATCGAGTTCACTGGAGAATTGCCGAAGACCGCGACCGGCAAGATCCAGCGCTTCAAATTGAAGGGAGGGTGAACGTGCCCGCTTTCGATTGGCGCGACGGCGCTTCGGGGTTTCTCACCATCGAGGGCAAGCGCCTGGAAACCCTCTGCCATGGCCCCGCGCCGGACGCAGCGCCCACGATCGTCATGTTGCACGAGGGGCTGGGCTGCGTTGCGCTGTGGCGGGATTTCCCTGGGCAGCTGGCGGCCGCGACCGGCCTCGGCGTCTTCGCCTATTCACGCGCCGGCTACGGCCAATCCGGTCCGGCGCCGCTGCCGCGTCCGCTCGACTACATGACGCGCGAAGCGCGCGAGACGCTGCCCGCGGTACTCGAAGCGATCGGCCTCGAGCGCGGGATTCTTCTGGGGCACAGCGACGGCGCCTCGATCGCGGCGATCTACGCGGGCACGGTCGAGGATTTTCGCGTGCGCGGGCTCGTGCTGATAGCGCCGCACTTCTTCACCGAGGAAAGCGGCCTCGCAGCAATCGCGACCGCGCGCAATGCGTACGACAAGCGCGATCTCAGGGCGAGGCTCGCCAAATACCATCGCAATGTCGACAATGCGTTCCGCGGCTGGAACGATGCCTGGCTCGATCCCGGCTTCAAGTCCTGGAACATCGCCGAGACGATCGACTATTGGCGCATCCCGGTCCTCGCTATTCAGGGTGATGACGACCCGTACGGGACGCTCGCTCAGATCGAAGAGATCGAGAACCGCATCTATTCGCCGCTCGATGTCGAAATCCTGCAGGGATGCAAGCATTGGCCGCATACCGAGCAGCCGGACAAGACGCTCGCCGCGGTCGCCGATTTTTGCGCGCGGCTAATTCGCATCGAAGAGACAAAGGTCGACATCAAATGAAATATCGCGATGTATTATAT
>JBAQGU010000879.1:0-4498 GCA_049287975.1 Roseiarcus sp. | reverse complement strand
CCCTTTTGGCGCGCAGACTGAGAGCCGCGGCGCGGTTTCGGGACGCGGACGCGGCTGGAATTTCCGCGCCGAACGGGCGATGATGACGGCGGGCGCCTGCGGAATTGGGCAAAGCGAAGGAGCGTCTCATGGCGGACCGGCAAACCGACCTCGAGCTGTTGCGAAGGGCGTTCGGCGTCGCGCGCCGCTCACGCGACGCCGGCGACCATCCCTTCGGCTCGATTCTGGCCGGCCCCGACGGCGCGGTGCTCAGGGAACAAGCCAATGGCTACAGGACCGAGGGCGGCGACCGCACCGCCCATTCCGAGCGCCTGCTCTCCTCTTGGGCCGCCAGGACCCACGACGCGAGCTTCCTCTCGCGCTGTACGCTGTACACTTCGGCCGAGCCCTGCGCGATGTGCGCGGGCGCGATCTATTGGGCGGGCATCGGCCGGGTCGTCTACGGCCAGAGCGAGAAGAGCCTCAAGGCGCAGACCGGCGCCCACGAGGAGAATCCGACCCTCGACCTGCCCTGCCGGCTCGTATTCGAAGCTGGGCAGCGATCGACGGAGGTCGTAGGACCGTTGCTGGAAGAGGAAGCGGCGAAATTGCAGGAGGATTTCTGGGCGGGGCGGAAGGGGTAGGTTCCGCAGCGGAAAAACGAGCCTCACGGGCGAAGCTGCGCGTCGGGCCTCTCGACGCGGCAACGCGACCCGATGATCACTAGCGAAACAGCGCGAAGAAGATCACGTAGAGCCAACCGAGAATCCCGTCGATGATCGCCCAGATGATCGAGTGATTGTTCGTGTAGGATATAGCGATCGCGAGCGCCGAGCCGAAGCCGACGCCGTATTTGGCGCCCTCGACACGAACGCCGTAGTAGCGATTATTTGCCATCGGCCCAGCCCCCTCTTGTACACGCTCCCGCGCTTCGACGATAAATAAGGTCGACGTCGAACTGGCGTTAGGCCGCCGGCCAAAAAATTATCGATGAGCTTCGGACTCGCCCCGCAATGGACCCACGAGACGCGCGCGCAGGCTACGGTCTCGCGCCGAGCGCAGTGGCCGGATTCGTTCTCGGCGCCCCCAAACACGCCGTCATCGCGCTCGGCGGAATCGACGGGATGGGCCTTCGCGCCGCCCTCGACGCGGTCGAACCCGTGCCGTCCGGTCGGCGTGCGCTGTTGGCGCGAATCGCGCCGGCGCCGACGACCGAGGCGATCATCGACCAGGTCATCGATGCCTTCGCCGAGACCGCGCGCCTGATATGGCCGATCTGGTTCACCAACGTGAGCTTTTCCGGTCGCGACGACGCGCTCGGCCGGCTCACCGTTGCCGTGACGGCCCGCGACGCCGCGCGCGAGATCACGGGCCTGTCGCCCAACTGGGCGGAGGCGGCGGCGCGGGTCGCACTCGGCGGTCGTTCGCCCCGCGTCGGGGGCATGCTGCCAGGGGTCGATATCGCGCAACTCGCGCTCGCCGTCAGCCGATTCGGCCTCGTACTCGTGGCCGATGTCGAGGCCGCTTGCAAAGACGGTAATCCCGGCGCGACGGTGCACGCGCTCGAATGGATCGCGCAGCACATGAACGGGGCGGTGGTCGCGCTGTTTCCAGAGCTGCCGCCCAACGCGCCGCCGTTCGATCGCATCCTCTACGGCGCCCGGACCGTCGCGGCGGCGAACCCGGTCGAGGCTGCGACCGTCGACGCCGGACCCTGGATCGCGCCGTGGCGCGGCCTGCCGCATCCCGCGAGCGAGATCGAGCGACGGCTCGCCAAAGCGCTCGGCGCAGACGCGGAACTCGCGCCGCTGTTCGTGTTCAATCAGTGCGTCGTCACCGCCCGCGGCACGCGGCCGAAGGTCGATCTCGTGTGGAGCGAAGGCCGGCTCGGGGTCGAGCTCGACGGTTGGGGCAGTCACGGCAATCGCATGGCGTTCATGCAGGATCGGCATCGCGACTATGAACTGGCCATGAGCGGCTATACGGTGCTGCGCTTGACCAACGACGAGATCGCGCAGGACATGGAGAAAGCGATTGAAAAGATTCGCGACCTGGTAATCTTGTGTCGGAGGCGCGCGGCTCGGGAGGTATGACGTGGCTCTGACGGAAATGCGGACATTGATGCTATGGGCGCTCCTGGCAAAGCCAGGGGGCGCGGGCCTCCAAAAGGACATCAGGCCAGAGGTGAAAAAACCCGACCGCGACGCGCTGGTCAGGGAAGGTCTGATCAGGAGCGACCCGAAGAGCCGGCCGATAATGCTCGAGGTCACCGACAAAGGCTGGGCGTGGGCCGGGGATCATCTCGACGCCGAACTGCCGAAACGCTCCGTCCATGGCGCCGCCATCCTTCAGGCCTGGCTGAAGCAGCTCAGGACTTTCATGGCGGCGAATGGTTTTGTCCTCGCCGACGTGCTGGGGACGACGGTGACGTCCAAGCCGGCGCACGACGAGTATTCGGCTTTGCGCGGGCGTATTCTGCAATCCTATCTCGAAGCGACGGGCGGACGTCTGAACCAGCGCGTTTTCTTGAACGTTCTGCGCGATGAGCTCCGGGATGTCGACCGCTCCGCACTCGATGACGCGCTTCGGAAAATGCACCTGGAAGAGGGGAGCCATTTGTCTGGGTCGGACAACCCCCCGGAGATTACGGATGCGATTCGTGACGCCAGCCTCGACTTCAAAGGCGAAAGGATGTTCGTGTTGTGGATCACGCGATGAGTCCGGGCTTTCAGGCTCTACGCGCCGTCGATTTCAACTGGACCCATGCCTTACACGATGTCTGGACCGATCCGCTGTTTCATGTGGAGGACCTGCATAGGTCGACCGTCGACTGGATCATGGACGAATTTCGATTGCGGACCGCGCGACTGGATTCGAATCCGATCGGTCAGGTGATCTCCGGCCGGGCGGGCGCGGGCAAGACCCATTTGATCGGAACCCTGAGGCGTCGGGTCTGGCAGGAGCGCGGATGGTTTGTGCTGCTCGACATCGTCGGAATCTCGGATTTTTGGGCGACCGCGGCGCTGGGCTTCGTCGAGTCGCTGAGTCGGCGAATGCCTGGCGGACAGCCGCAACATAAAGCGGTGATCAGCGGCGTGCTCAACGTGCTGAGCATGGATCGGATCGCAAGGCGAGCGATCGCGGCGCGGAACATAAGACCGCTCATCACCAAGCTCGACGCGGTCGAAATATTCCTCGACATGCTGCGGCAGATCGATCCGGCGAACACTCTCAGGCACCAGGACGTCGTTCGCGCACTGATTCTGCTGGATTCCGAGGACAGTGAAGTCAGCACCTTGGCTTACAGTTGGCTGCAAGGCGCCGATATCGATGAAGCCAGGAAACGCGAGCTGAAGTTCGTCACGGCTCTGCCTCGGCCCGTGGAGCTGGTTCGCGGCATGCTTTGGATCATGAGTCTGGCGGGGCCCACCTTGATCGCTGTCGATCAGATCGATTCGATCGTCAGCGAGGCCAACATCCCCGCCAGTCCGGAAGGTTACGGCGGGCAGGACAGCATCGCCGTGAATCGCGCGCAGAGCATCGTCCAGACGCTTGCCGCCGGATTGATGGACTTGCATGACGTCAAGCGGCGAGCGATGACCGTGGTGAGCTGCCTCGAAGTCACGTGGCCGATCCTCGAGGCGAAGACGGTAGCCGCCGCGGCCGACAGATTTCAGGAATTGCCCGCGCTATCGCCAATCGGCAGCGCGGCCATCGTCGAAAATCTGATCGGCGGCCGGCTCGCCAAAGCTTACGAATCCTTGCGCTTCGTCCCCTCGTATCCGACCTGGCCGTTCAGGCCCGAGGCGATGGAGAGCGCGATCGGATTGCGGCCCCGCGCCATCCTCATTCGTTGTCAGGAACACCGTCAGCGGTGCATGGCAGGGGGCGAGGTTGTCGAGTGCTTTTCGCTGGACGCGGCCATCGGCTCGCGACCGATGCCTCAGCCGACGAATCTCGAGTCGGACTACCAGCGAGAGTTGAAACGCGCCGTCATCGCCGGCCTGTTGGACGAAGATGCGAACGAAAGCGCGGCGATCAGCGGACTCCTGGTGCGAACTTGTGAGATCTTCCTCGGTCATCTCAGCCTGCCGGACGCGATAGATGGCGTGGTCAAGCCGGACCCCAATACCAAGAGGCCCTCGCTCCACGTACGGCTCTCTTTCGAGTTCCGTAACGAGGGCGACCGCGAACAGCACTATTGCTTTCGCTACCTCGGCAACACCAACGCCATCGCATTCCAAGCGCGCCTCAAGGCCGCGATGACGGCGTCCGGAATCGATACGGCGCTGAAGTTCCGCCGCTTGTTCATTCTGCGGCGAGACGATCCGCCGAGCGGCGCCAAAACGAAGGCGCTCGTAGATCAATTCCTGAGAGCCGGCGGCAAGTTCGTCGCGCCGACCGATGACGATCTGCGCGCCTTCGTGGCATTGCGGACGATGGCTGACGCGGGCCTGCCGGGTTTCGAAGCCTGGCTGCTCGCCCGCAAGCCGCTGTTCGACGCCGCGCTGTTCCAGAC
>JBAQGU010000878.1:0-3539 GCA_049287975.1 Roseiarcus sp. | reverse complement strand
GGAGGGGATCGAGCTCGAGACCGTCGCCACGACGCCCCCGGGACGATCGCGGCTGGCGCGCCGGCTCGCCGTGATCGCGCAATTCTGCCTCGTCCTCGCCTGTCGCGCCGGCATCGTCAAGTTGAAGTCCTTTGACGCCGCCGCCTACGCCAGCGAAGTCGCCGCCAACTCGGATTTTCGCAAGTACGACGACGGCCTGCGCATGACCCTGGACTGCTCGCCCGAGTTCGCCGACGCGCTCGAGACGCGTCTGGACATGGCCGCGGACATCGCCCATTACGGGACGTTCCGACAAAACAGCGCGCTCCTGACCTGTTTCGTGCCGTCGGTCAGTGACCGCAGCCACGCCCATTTCGTCGACGGCGCGAGCGGCGGCTACGCCATGGCGGCGCAGGCGCTGAAGGGACGGCTCGCGGCCGCGGGCGGGAAATGAGATGCTCCGCCGCGGGCTCGAGCGCACGCGGGTCTCTCGTCCGACCGTAAAGAATGGTAGAGCGATATCGGCCGCGCGGGGTCGATTCGGCGCGACCGACCTTCGGAGGACATCGTGACGGCGGCTCCCGGCAAATCCTGCGGCGAATGTACGATGTGCTGCTCCGCGCTCGAAATCGATGAGTTCCAGAAGCCCGCGGGCCCCGCATGCGTTCATTGCGTATCCGGCGGCGGTTGCGCGATCTATGCGGCGCGGCCGCGCCTGTGCCGGGATTTCGAATGCGAGTGGCTGACCAGCCGCACCTTGCCGCAGCACTTTCGCCCCGACAGAATCGGCACGATCCTCATGGAGGCGCACGACGCCGACGAATATCGCGCCGTCTGCGCGCCGACGCGTGCTCTCGCGTGGCGCACCCCTCGCGTGTTCGCCCATCTCGTCGCGGTCGCCAAAACAGGGCGCGTCGTAGTGGCCAAGGCGGGTCTGAGTTCATGGCGCATTTTCGCTTCGGGGGAAGCGGGGCCGACAATTTGAGCAATTAGCCTATCTTTTAGGCATCAAAGTCCTGGTCCCACAGTATAATCGGCGCGCGCCGCGGCCCCGGAGCAATGGCGTCCATTGAAAACCGGTGCTATGGAGCGAAACTTGCTGCCGATTGGTCTTTAGGGGATCGCTCGGGACGAGGATCGGAGCCGCGTCGGCGAGCCGCAGGAGGAGATATCGGACGCCATGAAAAAGATCGAGGCGATCATCAAGCCCTTCAAGCTCGATGAGGTCAAGGAAGCGCTGCAAGAGGCGGGGATTCAGGGCATCACCGTCCTCGAGGCCAAGGGCTTTGGACGGCAGAAGGGGCATACCGAACTCTATCGCGGCGCCGAATACGTCGTGGATTTTCTTCCCAAGGTGAAGATCGAGGTCGTGGTCTCTGACGAGAATCTCCACGGGGCGGTCGAGGCGATCCGCAAGGCGGCGCAGACGGGCCGAATCGGCGACGGCAAGATTTTCGTTTCCTCGATCGACGAGGCCATTCGCATCCGCACCGGCGAGACTGGCGCGGACGCGGTCTAGTCCGCCTCGCAACGATGCCGCCATTCCAGTGCTTCCCGCCGCTTCGCCGCGCCGGGCAGGGTCCAACGAAACCAAAATGGGAAGATAAATCATGAAGACCGCCACGGAAGTACTCAAGGCGATCAAGGACAATGACGTAAAATATGTCGATCTGCGTTTCACCGATCCGCGGGGCAAGTGGCAGCACGTCACTTTCGACCAGACCTTGGTCGACGAAGACGCCTTCGCCGACGGCCTGATGTTCGACGGCTCGTCGATCGCCGGCTGGAGGGCGATCAATGAATCCGACATGACCTTGATGCCCGACCCGACATCGGCGTGCATGGACCCGTTCTTCGCGGCCTCGACCATGGTCATAAACTGCGACATTCTCGATCCCGCCAGCGGTCAGCCCTACAACCGCGACCCGCGCGGCGTCGCCAAGAGGGCCGAGGCCTATCTGAAGTCGACCGGCATCGGCGACACCTGCTTCTTCGGTCCGGAAGCCGAGTTCTTCGTGTTCGACGACGTCCGCTTCAAGACCGACCCCTACAACACGGGCTTCGACATCGATTCGCTCGAATTTCCCAGCAATTCCGACACCCCCTACGACGGGGGCAATCTGGGCCACCGCATCCGCACCAAGGGCGGGTATTTCCCGGTTCCGCCGCAGGATTCGGCGCAGGACATGCGCGGCGAGATGCTGGCCGCGATGGCGCAGATGGGCGCCGTCGTCGAAAAGCACCACCATGAGGTCGCCGCGGCGCAGCACGAACTCGGCTTGAAATTCGGCCCGCTGACGAAGATGGCCGACAACATGCAGATCTACAAATACTGCATCCACATGGTCGCGCAAAGTTACGGCAAGACCGCGACCTTCATGCCCAAGCCCGTCTTTGGCGACAACGGGTCTGGCATGCACGTCCATCAGTCGATCTGGAAGGGCGGCAAGCCGGTGATGGCGGGCAACCAATACGCGGACCTCAGCCAGGAATGCCTCTGGTACATCGGCGGCATCATCAAGCACGCCAAGGCGCTCAACGGCTTCACCAACCCCACGACCAATAGCTACAAGCGTCTGGTCCCCGGTTTCGAGGCGCCGGTGCTGCTCGCCTATTCCGTGCGCAACCGGTCAGCCTCGTGCCGCATTCCGTGGACGTCCAACCCGAAGGCCAAGCGCGTCGAGGTTCGTTTCCCCGACCCGACGGCCAATCCCTATCTGGCCTTCGCCGCGATGTTGATGGCCGGCCTCGACGGCATCCAGAACAAGATCGATCCGGGCGCTGCCGTAGACAAGGACCTCTACGACCTGCCGCCCAAGGAGCTGAAGAAGATCCCGACCGTTTGCGGGTCCTTGCGCGAGGCGCTCTCCAATCTCGACAAGGACCGCGCGTTCCTGAAGGCCGGCGAAGTGTTCAACGACGATTTCATCGACAGCTTCATCGAATTGAAGATGGGCGAAGTGTATCGCTTCGAAATGGCGCCGCACCCGGTCGAGTTCGACATGTATTATTCGAGCTGAATCGAAGGCTTCCCGGAAGCGAAGGGCGGCCGAGGCCGTCCTTTTTGGTTCGCGGCGCCAATCAGCAAAAAATATGATATTCTCTAGCAGCCTTCGAAAGCGCCCCACCCACCGTCCGATCGGCGCTCCTTTGCCGAAATAGGCTGGGCCTAATTGGCGTTACTGCTCCCGTAAAACGATTCATAGAAGGTAATTAGGTCTTCTCGATGCTTTGGGGTGTGCCGTTCAGGCTTTTCGACGCGCACGAGCCTGCGGTCGGCGGTCCAGCACATCACCGCGTCCCCATCGGTGGAGTCCCTATCTACATGAAGCGGAATGCGCCTGATGCGGGACCAATAATTTTCAGGTGTCAAGCGGGGCGGCTACTCATCAGGGACGCGTGGGCAACGAATGCGGGCAACCCGAACTGAGCCTGCGAAAGTCGTGCATCGCGAACAAGTTGGATAGAGCCCACCTCATACCCGGACATTTCTAAAAAGTCACGGATTGCGGGCTCGATTTTCGACTCAATTTCTTCCGGGGAGAGCCCAACCACCGAAA
>JBAQGU010000877.1:0-4708 GCA_049287975.1 Roseiarcus sp. | reverse complement strand
CCCCAAGCCGCCGAGATTGTCGCGACATCCGGGGAATGGATTTGGTGGGGAATGAGCAGACGGTTCGGGGGCAAGCCCAATGCCGCGGCCATCCGGGCGCGGTTCTCGGCCACCGCCGCGGGAGCATCGCCCGACCCGACGCCGCCGTTCAGCGAGGCGTAAACCCTGGCCGATGCGCCCCCCCGGCGCGTAAAGAACGCGTGGCGCAGTCCGGGCCGTCGGAGCGTGGCGAGCGTGATGTGTTCGGCTTGGCTCATCAGGATCGCGGCGGATCGGGTTCGAAGCCGGGCGGCGGAGCGACGGCGCGGTTTGCGATCGCCATCACCTTGAAAAAAGCGCCCATTTCGCCCTCGTTCTTGCCGACGAGGCGCTGGCGCGCGAGTTCGAACTCGGCGGCGCGGTCGGGCGAGGCCCGTTCGGCCAGGGCGCGCGTGCGCCCATCTATGCCGATCGAACGCAGGAAATCGCCTTGATCGATCGGGCCGTAAATTGCCGCCCCGGCCGCGCGCGCGCTGCGCGCCATAGCGGCGAAATCGACATGTGCGGTGAGGTCCGCCTCGCCGGGATCGACGAGCGGGTCGACCATGCGGTGGGCTCGCACGGCCTGCAGCGTATTGCCGATCCCGGTGAAGGCGTGGCCATAATCGATGAACAGCGCGACGCCGCCTTGTTTGACGAGCCGGCCGGCGAGTTCGAACACCAGCCGGTGCGCGGCCGGATTGACTTCGAGGATATCGCCTTCCTCGCCCGACGCCAGGATGAAAGGCTCGGATTCTCGCGTGACCGCAAATTCGAGTTCGCCGGATTTGTCGAGACGGACGATGCGCTCGCGCCAGCGCCCGCCGCTACGCACGTATTGCCGCGCTGGCAGAGCGTCGAGAAACTCGTTGGCGAGGACGATCGCCGGTCCCTGCGGCGCCTCGGCGAGGCTCGGGATCCATCCGACCGGCGCGCCCGAAGTCAGCAGGGTTTCGTGTTGGATTTCCGCAAGAGTGGGGCTGGTCTCGACGAGCGTCACGTCGATTGCGCTGCGAAAGTCGGGAACGATGCGCGCCGCGCGTAAGGCGTCGCTCATCATCGTGCCGCGTCCTGGTCCGAGCTCGATCAGTCGGATCGGCCTCGGCCTTCCCATCGAGGCCCATACCTCGGCGGCCCAGAGGCCCAGCAACTCGCCGAACATCTGGGAGATTTCCGGCGCCGTAATGAAGTCGCCCGCCGCGCCGAAGGGGTCGCGGCCCATGTAGTATCCGTGTTCGGGGTGTCCGAGCGCCAATTCCATGTAGCGCTCGAGGGTGATCGGCCCGTCGCTGGCAATCATCGCCTTGATTTCATCGCCGAGCTCGCTCATGCCGGCGCCTCGCGGGCGCGGAAGCTCCAGAAGATGAGCCCGAGCCCGATAGCAATCATCGGCGCCGAAAGCAGCATCCCCATCGTCAGGCCGCCTCCGAGGTCCTCGAGACCCGGATCGGGCTCGCGAAAGAATTCGCAGAAGATGCGAGCGAGGCCGTAGAGGACGCCGAACCCGCCGGCCAGGAAGCCCGGACGGCGCAAGGCACCGCCGCGCGCCGCCATGGCCAGGATCACGAAGACCGCGAGCCCCTCGAGCAAAGCTTCATAGATTTGGCTGGGATGGCGGGGAAGCGCGTCCGGCGCGCCGGGAAAGATGATCGCCCAGGGCACGTCCGTCGGACGTCCCCACAGCTCCGGCTTGATGAAATTGGCCAACCGGACGAGAAAGATGCCGATCGGCGCGGCGAGCGAGGCCAAATCCATTACGACGAGCACCGGCGTCCGGTTGCGGCGCGCGAACAGGACGATGCCGACGGAGGCGCCGATCAGGCCGCCGTGAAAGGCCATGCCGCCCTTCCACACCTTCAGGATTTCCCATGGATGCGAAAAATAATATCCAGGATCATAGAACAATACATTGCCGAGCCGGCCGCCGATGACGACGCCGAGCGCGCAATAGACGAGCAGATCGTCGATGCTGTCGCGAGACGGACGCGTCGCGCCGCCCCATAGCGAATCATCGGCGACTACGCGGCGAATCAGCGCCCAGCCGGCAATCAGTCCGACGATATAGGCCAGCGCGTACCAACGAATCGCGAGAGGACCCCATTGAACCAGTATGGGGTTGATGAGGGGAAAAGGCAGAACGAAGGTGGGCATCGGCGGTTCCGTGATGCGACGGGCCCGAAAGCGCGTCAAGGGCGCGAACGCGCCGAAACTCTGGCGGAGCCGCCTATCCGCCGCGAAATTATGGCGTGGCTGCTCGCGCGAGCGGACGAACCCTCGCTACCCCCCGAGAGGCGTCAATTTATGGCGTGCGAGGTTCTCGTAGAGCGGCCGCGCGGCCTCCGCGATGCGCTTCAGCGCATCGGGCAGTTCGTCGAAGCCTGCCTCATTGCGTGGCGGCGCGAAGCCCGTCGACTTCTCGACCGATTCGTACCAGACCGGCGCCCAGACCCCATCGCTCGCGCGCGGGCCGGCTGGCCAGGCGAGCATCGCCGCGTCGAAGCCGATGCCGCAAGCCCGGCACAAGGCGCGCAGCATCCCCTCGGGATCGGAGAGGACGTCCTGGCCCTCGACGACGGGAGGGGCGCGGCCGAGGCGATCGGCGGCGCGGGCGAAGATATCGACCTGTGCGGGCAGGCCGATCTCGTCCAACGAGAAGCTTTCGCGCTTGCGCGCATAGGACGCCAGCACCGCTTCAGGCTTCCGGATCAGGAAAGCGTTGACGCAGGCGTCGATCCATTGGCGATCGAAGCCGGCTGACATGTGGTGCGTCATGTGCTTCTGATACCAGATCGGCTTTCCCTCGGGTGACGGGCCGACGAGCGCCTCCGCCACCGCGCGCGCGTCGGTGGGCTGCGACGCCACGACGTCTTCGCGCATAGGATGGCAGAGCCCGGTCGCGACGAGATAGGCGGCGTAGAACGGCTCGTCGCTGACCGCGCAGTCGCCGCGGTTCTCGAAGGCGCGCATCATCGCGGTCGAGATGTTGCGCGGACCCGACCACATCGCGATGCGGATCGGCAGGGCGCGGGAGACCATCAGCGTCCCCGCGCTTCCTCGGCTTCCAGCGCCTTGTACAACGCCCGCAGCCGTTTCGTCATCGGCCCCGAGGCGTCGGCGGGTTCGCGCTCATATTCGCCTACGGGACGGCCGTCGATCCGGGCGACCGGCGTCAGCCCGGCGAACGTGCCGGTGCAGAAGGCTTCGTCGGCGCCGTAGACGTCGAACAGCGAGAAGTCCTTCTCGTAGGCTGTGATGCCCGCGCGGCGCGCCGCGCGCAGCACCGCGTCGCGCGTGATGCCGGCGAGGCAATAGCCGCCGCCTGAGGTCCAGAGTTCGCCCCTGCGGACAATGAAGAAGTGCGTCGAGTTGCAGGTCGCGACGAACCCCCGATCGTCCAGCATCAAGGCCTCGTCGGCGCCCGCCTCCATCGCCTGGATGCAGGCGAGGATGCAGTTCAGCTTGGAATGCGAGTTCAGCTTCTGGTCCTGCTCGGCCGGACCGGTGCGCCTGACGTGCACGGTGAACAGGTTTAGCCCGCGCGCCAGCATTTCCGGGCGCGGCAGCTTCCATTCCGGGATGATGACGATCGTCGCGGCGCCGATGGTCAGCCGCGGGTCCTGATAGGGCGAGCGCTTGACGCCGCGCGTGACCATCAGGCGGATATGCACGCCGTCGCGCATCGCGTTGGCGTCGATGAGGTCGAACAGACGCGTCTTCAGCGCTTCGCGGGTGAGCCCGATATCGATGCGCAGCATCTTGGCGCCGTCCCACAGCCGGTCGAAATGCCGGTCGAGAAACGCGATCCGCCCGTCGTGCAGGCGGAGCCCCTCCCAGACGCCGTCCCCGAGCACGAAGCCGGAATCGAACACCGACACCTTCGCCTCGGGGCGGCGGACGAGGTCGCTGTCGACGCTGATGAAGACTTCGTCGTTGCGCGGGTCGCCGACGTAGCCTTGGCTGCCGGCGGAGGGGTGCGGGTCGGGCATGGTGGGTTTCCGGGAAGCGGCGTTGGGGTGGGGTAGCGAGCGGGAGGGCGGATCGCAAGCGGGGGTTTCGCGGCGCGGGCGTCTCGGTGGGGCCGGCAATCGGCCGCTCAGCCGATTCCGATCGCATTTCGTGAGATTTCAAGGCTTTGCAGCCAGGAAAAGTTTCGCGTCGCCGGAGACGCCATATTCTCGCAGTTCGCGGATCCTCGGTATTCCACCTCGTCGCGTCAGTCGTTCAACATGAGGGGATGACTCAGAAACGTCAGTGTCATGCCGCGAAACCGGACCGCGTCCAGACTTGGCCGGACGTGTCGGGCTCTGGATTCCCGCTTCCGCGCGACTGACACAACGTTAAAGGACCTCATTTTGAATGACGCGCCTCACTGGGAGCGAGGGATTTGCCTCTTCCGGCGCAGTCGCCGATTTCAGTTTTGCATCGAACGACTTCAAGACTTTAGGCGCTTTTTTCTGCAACTTTCCGGGCCTCAGCTGGCGACGGCACCAGTCCCGGCGCCGCGTGGGTCAGCGCGAGCGGCGCGCCAGCGCGGGAGAGGCGGCGCGGCTCGATCGCCTGTCTGTTCGTCGCGCCGGCGAGGCTTCCCAGATTCTAAAGTCCAAAGGAGATCCCCCGGCTTTGCCGGGGTGGCAGTAGCAGTTTGACGTTTCCGGGGGTCCCCCGGTCCGGTTCGGTCGTGAGCAGCCAC
>JBAQGU010000876.1:0-7425 GCA_049287975.1 Roseiarcus sp. | reverse complement strand
GCTCCGGCGAACGCAACCATTTGGGAGATGCAAGTAAGGATGGGCGGTCCCATCGGCCGGCTGTAACCCGGCCCCCTTTGCGGCAGGGCGTTCAACTCGACCCATCTCTCACCAAGTTCCAACCACGCGAGGGAAAGTGGCCTAATCAGCCATCTTACCATGCTGAGAACTATCACCACCATGAGACTAGTCCGCTATGATGGCGGCGGAAATCATGGAGACTGCTCGGAGCAGCTTTCAACGTGAGCGTGGGTGGTCGGAATTAATCGCGGGTATAGCTCGAGGGTCGAGCAACAGCACGCCATGCTGAAGGCGGGGTGTCGATTACCCCTATCCGCTCCAATTTGCTGGTATAGCTCAACGAGAGAGCGCGGCGTAAGCCGAGATGGGAGGTCAGCACTCTCTGCCAGTTCCAATTCGCCCAAGAAGCTAACCTAGTGGAAGCGCCGAGTTGAAGCCTCGGAGGGTGGCGGGCAGAACGTCACTTGGGCGCCATGGGCCGTTAGTGATAACGGGAGCACACCGCACTTGCAATGCGGGAGACGGGTTTCGATTACCCGACGGTCCACCAAGTTTATTCCGGTCAAGCCAAGCAAGGTGCAAGGACTCGCCTGTTAAGCGATGATCAGCCCGGTTCGATTCCGGGGACCGGAGCCATCTTGCCTGCCAATGCGACGGTCGTATAGCGGTCAATACTCCGGGCTCTCATCTCGGCAAGCGGGTTTCGACTACCCGTCGTCGCGCCAAATTGCACGCCTAGCCGGCCGTGGTTACGAACCAGCGGAACCGTAATGGAAGCTGAAAATGGGAGTTCGACCCTCCCGGCGTGCTCCAAATTTCAGGGTGAAGCTCGTGTGGAAGAGTACCGGCCTTGGAAGCCGGACGCCGGAGGTCGGAACTCCGCACCCTGACCAAATTTGATCCCCTTTCCTATAACGGCAATAGAGTCGCCTTTGAAGCGATCAATCGGAGTTCGAATCTCTGAAGGGGAACCAACCATACGTGAATGGCGCAAGAGGTAGCGCATCCGGCTCTGAACCGGAAGGTTCCAAGTTCGAGGCTTGGTTCCCGAACCAATTTCGTCGGCGTACCGATAGCGTCCATCGGCCCGTCTGCAAAACGGTGTAGGCGAGTTAGACTCTCGCCGCCGACTCCAAAATACAAGGATCGCCGCAAGGCGATTGGTGGAGGGATGGCATTCGTTTCTGTCCCCGGCACGGACGTTTCACCCGACAGTAGCGTCTTCGATCGCATCCGCCAACTGGATAGGACCGCGTCCTCTAAACGCTGGTATCGCTGTTCGACTCACCGTGCGATCTCCAATGGTCCAGCCGAAGGAGCGGAGGCGAATTTCCTGAATATGCTCGTGCGTGTTCGAATCACGCCTGGATCGCCAAATATACGGAGAGGATAAGCCGAGGGGATCGGCAACGGTTTGCTAAACCGATTGGACCGTAATTGGTCTGGAAATCGTACTTCCAATCTCTCCGCCAAAATTCGCGGGAATCGTATAAGGGTATTACCTCACGCTTCCAACGTGATGATCGGATTTCGAGTATCCGTTCCTGCTCCACTCCAATCAACCGCCGTTCGGATAACGGACAGTCCTCCCGCCTTTCAAGCGCGACAGCGCCGGGTCAGCACCGGCACGGCGGACCATTGCGCGATTCCTCCGGCGAGGGCTCGGGCCTCATAAGCCCGACAGGCGCGATCGACACGCGCATTCGCGACCATTTTGCTGGCGTCTTCTAACGGAAAGAAGCTTGACTGTGAATCAGGTAATTGAGGTTCGATCCCTCACGCCAGTACCAATACACGGGTGAGCGCAGGGCGCGCTCAAGTCTCCAAAACCTCGGGCCGGCGGTTCGCGGGGAGCACATCGCTCTTGCGAAGCGAAGGACGGGTTTCGATTACCCGGCGGTCCACCAAGTTTATTTTGGCTGAGCCGTCCAGGCGAGGGCGGCACGCTGTCAACTGCACGAAGCGCGGTTCGAGCCCGCGAGCCGGAGCCATCATGCGACGATCCTAGAGCCGACCGCTGGATCGAAGCCGGCCACGCAGACCATATCTGGTTCAAATACGCTGGTGAGAGAGCGGGTTCGATTGCTTCGCTGCGCCAACAAGAAACAAAGAGCACTGCGTTCAAGTAAGCCCGCCTGTCATACCCGCGAAAGCGGGTATCCAGCGGGACCCGACGCGGCGGCTCGAGGCTCGCGACTGGGGGAAGTAGCAAGCAGCCGAAATTCCGCCAGCGGCGTGACATTCTGGATGCCCGCGTTCGCGAGCATGACACGAGGGCGGCGGCCCCCCGATGGCAACGAGGGTTCGCAAGGCGGCGCGCCTGAGAGCGCCGCGACATCAAATATGAATTCGCCGCGAATTCGCGGCGCCCTATTCCGGGTGGTGACGGGTCTCGTTACTTCGTTGAATGTCGAAGGCCTTCGGGCCAACGAAACTCGGCCGTTCCCCCGGAAGCCCACGCCGCGCTCGCGCGGCTGATGGTTCCGGTGGTGAAGAACCTCGCTCCTTCGTTTGAAACCGAAGGCCCTTCGGGGCCGTCGAGGTTCGGCCTTTCCCCGGAAGCTGAAACCTGGCCGGCTCCGGTCCCGGGTGGTGACGGGTCTCGTTACTTCGACTCCAAACGAAGGCCCTCGGGCCAACGAGACTCGACCGTTCCCCCGGGACTCCCGCGGCGACGCGGTTTTTCACGTCTTCTAGACAACGACCTGACGCTGGTGGTGAAGATTTCGGATACTTCGTACCAGGAAAGCGGGTTCGAATCCCGCCCCTGTTCGATCGTGCCGTGGAATCGGCCTTGCGAGGGCCGGTGCGTCGCGGGTGGCGAGCGCTTCGCGAGAAGGGCTCCGCGTTTCGACCGGGGAACCTCCGAAATCGCCTGTTCCCCAGCGACTTCCATCGTCTGCGCATGCGCGCGGACCAAACCTGTTCTCCGGTGGTGAAGAGATCGGCTGCATCGGTAATCGCAAGGTCGGAGGTTCGAATCCTCCTGGAGGGGCTCGCGCCCTTCCGTAGCTCAGCGGTAGAGCATGCGACTCCCCGCAAGGGGTGAAGCCGTCTCGAATATTCCCCGGAGTCCATCGCGATCCGTGGTGAAGACGTCCGTTACTTCGATCCAACGAAGGAGGGCGGGTTCAACTCCCGCGGGCTGAAAGGCCCAAGCTCACGGCGAGCGCCAGCCGACTCTCGCGCAAGCGCGGCTCGGCGTCTCGGCGTCGATCGTTCCCGGATCGCGACAATGCTTCGCCGGTGGTGAAGAAGCCCATACTTCGGTCATAGGTTCGAATCCTGTCGGTCCCGAAAGGGTCCGTAGCTCAACGGGTAGAGCAAAGAGGGGTCTCGACTATTCCCCGGCAATACCGCAACCTCAAACAGAAAGGAGGCTTTCATGTCCACGCTCAACAAGCTCAAGCGCGTCTTTACGCGCGAAGGCGCGCCGGCCGAGGCGTTCACGCCCGCCGACGAGCTGAAACGCACGCTGATGAACTGCCTCCTCTGGGAGGATCAGTTCTACGAGGACGGCGCTGCCATCGCCGACCGCATCAAGCAGCTCGTGCCGCGCGTCGAGCCCGAGCGCGTCGCCGCGCTCGCGATAACCGCGCGCGAGGACATGAAGCTGCGCCATGCGCCGCTGCTCGTGCTGCGGGAAATGGCGCGCCACGCCACGCATCGCGGGCTGGTCGCCGATACGCTGGTGCGCGTCATTCAGCGTCCCGACGAAATGACCGAATTGCTCGCGATCTACTGGGCCGACGCGCTGGGACCGATGCAGCAGCGCAAGCGGCAGCCGATCTCGGCGCAGATCAAGAAGGGCCTGGCGCGCGCGGTGACGAAGTTCGACGCCTATCAGCTCGCCAAGTACGATCGCGACGGCGCGGTCAGAATCCGGGACGTACTGTTCCTGGTGCACGCCAAGCCGAAGGACGCCGAGCAGGAGAAGGTCTGGAAGCAGCTCGTCGAGGGCGAGCTTTCAGCGCCCGACACCTGGGAGGTCTCGCTTTCCACGGGAGGCGAGAAGCGCGAGACATTCGAGCGGCTGATCGCCGAGAAGAAGCTCGGCGGCCTCGCGCTGCTGCGAAACCTCCGGCTGATGCAGAAGGCGGAAATCCCTCGCGAGACGATCGCGGGGGCGATCGAGGCCATACGCGTCGATCGCATTCTGCCCTACCGCTTCATCACGGCCGCGCGGTATGCGCCGGACTTCGAGCCCGAACTCGAGTCCGCGATGCTGAAGTCGATCAAGGACCATGCGCGGCTGAAAGGCCGCACGCGGCTGTTGATCGACGTCTCGGGATCGATGGACACGGCGTTGTCCCGGCAGTCCGAGATGACGCGGCTCGAGGCGGCGTGCGGCTTGGCGATCCTGGCGCGCGAAATCTGCGAAAAGGTCGAGATCTTCACCTTCTCCAACGATGTGGCGAAGATCCCGCCCCGCCGCGGCTTCGCGCTCCGCGACGCGATCGTGGCGAGCCAGCCGCATGCCGGGACGTATCTCGGCAAGGCGGTCAAGCAGGTCGACCTCAGGGGCGACCGACTGATCGTCTTCACGGACGAGCAGAGCCACGACAAGGTCGAGTCTCCGCTCGGCCTCGCCTACATGATCAACGTCGCGTCGAACCAGCACGGCGTCGGAAACGGGCCGTGGCGGCGGGTGGACGGGTTCTCGGAGGCCGTGATCGCGTGGATCGCGGCGTCCGAGCAAGGCTGAGAAAAATGAATCCGAGCGTCCTCACGGGCGCCCGGATTTTTTTTGCGCAGAATTCAAATCGCGTTCTTATGGACGGGCTGGGCGGCGGGATGCGTGCTGCTCGGCGGCAAGACGCGCCCGGCCGCGCCGCTTCACGTCTTCCGCCAACTCGCGCATGGATTCCTGGGTGATGTCGATACCCTCGCAGCGGGCAGTCGAGGCCTGCGCGACATCGACGGCCGCAAGAATTTCGCTGCGGCGGCGTTCACGTTCCTCCCACAGCGCCAATGCCTCCTTTGCCGCATCTTCGGCGCTGTCGATGCGGCCCGCCTCGATGGCGTCGCGGATGAAAGCTTCCTGGTCGGGGGTAGGACGAATTTCCATGGGGATAGGGTAGCGATTCAGCCCGGAGAGTCAACGAAGTCACCGCCAACGGGGGGACGCGCAACGCTCGAGCCGTCTCCGTGCTGGGAGAGAGCCGCCCGCCCCTCCGCGTGAAGAACGGGGAGGGGAGATCTCACGGCGCCGCCGCCTTCACCCTGTTGACGCGGGCCTGGCGCTTCGCGAAGCGGGCGTTCATTCGCGCTTCGCCTTCGGCCGTGCCGTCGTGCCAGGTGCCGAACAGCTTGTCCAAGGGCACGAGGCCGTCGGCGTAGTTCACTTCGAAATACTTATGATGGAGATAGTGAGCATAGGCGTGGCTGTCGAAGCCGGCGGCCTCGCCGATCTCGATCTTGTCGAAACCGATATGGCCGACGACGGCGCCGAAGCCCGCAAAATTGAGCTGATAGATCGCGAGGATCGGGTTTGACGGAATGATCACATGCAAGAGAACCGATGAAAAGTAGAGCAATTGCTCGATCGGGTGCATCGAGAGCGACGACCAGGGCGAGGGGTTGACGGAGTTGTGATGCACCGAGTGGACCCGGCGATAGAGCGGGCCCCAATGGATCAGCCGATGGATCAGGAAGAAATGGGTTTCGTGATAGACCGGCACTAGGAGCGCCAGCGCCGCCAGATAGAGCGGATGGTCGGCGAAGCCGACCCACGGCCCGATACCGTTGCCATAGGCCCAGAGCATACCGATTTCGAAAGCGGTCCAAATCGGCACGCCGGTCAGGAAGGTGCGGAGCATGCCTTCGGCATTCTGGCTGTTGAACCAGAAAGCCTCGCTCGGTTTGTCAGCGGGAAACCGGGCGTTGTATTTAAAGTGGTTGCCTTGAGAGCGGAGGACGTAAAGGCGCAGCTCGATGGCGCTGTAGAACAGAAACACCGCGACGCAATTGACCGCGAAGAGCCACAGCGCCCACCCGATCTGCAACGTCTTCAGCGTCTCGACCGGCGGCACGATGAAGCGCCAGTAGGCCAGCGCCGATGCGGCGAACAGCAGGTTCCACGGCAGGAAGTAGTGCGGGAGCCATTTCAGCAGCGCGATCGGCTTCGGCGGCATTGCATAGAGCGGCGCCACCTCGATACGGGCCTTCGGCGCCCAGTCGCCCCGCTTGTTGCGCATTCCGAATTGAAGGTCGTCCACGGCGTTTCTCCAGAGGTTTGGTCAGCCAGCGAATGGAGCGCTCTCCCCCCACGATAGCGGGAGCGGCGAGACGCCGCACCGTCTTTCTTGATCAGATTTGATCAGACGTTTTCGGCGGTGACGGTGACGAAACGAATGGGCGGATTGGCGACCGGCCGCTCCTGAAGGCCGAGCCTCGACAGCATCAGCTCCATGGCTCGTTGCGCCTGCGCCTCCGGCGCCTGATCGAACACGACCGACATCACCCCCTCACGCAACGCCGCCGCGCTGCGTTCGGTCAATTCGTGGCCGACGAAGAAGACATTGCGGCCCCGCGGATGGTCGCGCAGCACTGCGGCCAGTGAGGCGTTGGCGCCGCCCGCGTTGTAGAGGCCGACCACCTCGGGGGAAGCCTCCAGGGCCTCATGCAACAGTTCGCGGCTCAGATCGCCCTCGTCGCGGCCGAAGAAAACTCGCGTGAAAGCGAGGTCCGGACGCGGATGATCCCGGAGATGATCGGACAGGCCGCGAATGCGGTCCCGATGCAACTGATAGATCGCGCTATGGCAGAAAGCGATCAGGGCGCCGGAACGCGGCTGCATCCGCGAGATCAGCAGACCCGCCATGCGCCCGGCGGCGTAATTGTCGATGCCAACATAGGGCGCCTCGACTCCGGGGCTCGCGGTGACGATTTGAACGATCGGCAGCGCCTCGGCGTGCACGCGTCTCAGCGCATCGCGGACGAGCGGGTGATCGGGAACGGCGAGAACCAGGCCAGCCCTCCGGAAACCCGGATCGCGGATATGTGCGGCGATCGCGGCTGGGTCATTCTCGTCCATGAAGGTGCGGTGCAGCGTGACCGAAGCGTCGAGCGTTTCGGCGATCCGGGCAAACGCTTCCGTCAAGCGCGAGAAGAACGTGGTCTCCGGACGGACGAGGATCACCTCGATTCGCGTAAGACCCCGATGCGCCGCCGGCAGCCGCCGCGGGTAATCGAGGGCGCGAGCGGCCGCGACGACCCGTTCCACCGTCTCCGGGCGCACCCCGCCGCGCCCATTCAACACCCGCTCGACGGTGGCGGGGCCTACCCCGGCTCGGGAGGCGACATCGACGTAGGTCGGCTTGGAAATGCGCCCCTCCGTTCTCTACTTCGCGGGGCGCATCTCCCGTCATGGCCGGGCTCGTATGGGGGCTTTTTTGTCAATAG
>JBAQGU010000875.1:0-13115 GCA_049287975.1 Roseiarcus sp. | reverse complement strand
CGCTGCGAAGGCGGCCAGCGGCATGGACAGCGCAAAGACGAGCGCAAAACTCTTCACGACGTTACTATGCTTCATTGTACTCTCCTTACTGACAACCCTTCATTGGGAAAGGCTAGGAAATAAAAAGTCGTCAATGCGAAAATAGTTCCTTGACTGAGTATATCCCGAGGCCTCCCTATCGCGCGCGAAAAAGGAACTTCGCGTCAATGCTCGCCTCGTTGTGTCCTGCAGCCGGCGCCAACGAAAACAGGGGTAGCAATTATCCCAAACGAACCGGCCGCCGAGTCGCCCCGATTAACCATCCCGCAATCCATTTCGGCGATAATCTCTGGGCGACGAAACCGGCGCTGGCGCTCATTGATTGTGGGTTGTCCCTCCCCACTGCGCGGCGAGACGCGCGTATCCCGATCCCGGTTTCGTCGCTCTCTGCAAAATCGATTCGGCCGCCGAGTCGCCCCGACGGCCGTGCGATCGTCAAACAAACGATTCGATTTCCTCCCCTTCCGGCAGAAACGACGCAAAAAACGCGCTGCTCTGGTCCGGCGTGAGTATGCAGTCCACAGGCCAGCAAGGTGGCGCACCTCGATCGCGATTTCCTCGATCGAGACGCAGCGATGTTCGCAGATTGCCAGGATGGCGTCTTCCTCGGCGTCAATCAAAGTCTCACGGCGGCTATGGCCGATCGCGAATAGCTCGCGGCCGAGATAATAAACCCGGATGTCCGGATCCGGCTCGGCGGCTTCCGAAGCCTCGGTGGCATTACTGAATATGGCCCGCGCCGCGCGGTGCGCTTCGATCAGCGCGGATAACTGCGTCGTCGAGGGCGAGCTGGCGGCGACGGGCAGGATCGCGAGCGCCGGGACGCTGGCAAGGGCGCCGAGCGCGGCGCGACGGGAGTGTTGCTTTTCCATGGTCAGGCCCTCCAATCGCAGCCGACGGCGCCCAGGACGAGCGCGGCCGGCTTCGAGGCGCGCGGCGCGGTGATGAAGAAACGATCGATCGGTGACGACGACGATGGATCGGGGCGACAGCGCAGGCTCGAGACTCGCGGAGCAAGGAACATTCGAGGTAAGCCACCTCCTGCATGCGGCGACCAGCTCGGGCGTGATCGCCTCGTCGACGGTAAATGAGCTGCCGGCGTCGACTGCCGAAAGCTTCAAGGCGTTGCGGAGGACAAGGTCGCGCGAGAACTGCGCGAGCGGAGTCGTGGATTTCGACACGGCATTTTCCTTGAAAGTTGGATTTCGGGCGACAGCGCGCCCGGGTTTCGGGGCTATGGCGGCAGGATCGTTGCCCCGCCGCCGTTGCGCTCACGCCGCGGGGGCGAGCCGGTTGGCGGCCTTGATGCGAATGACGGTCGAGATGATGACCTTCTCGAACGCGCTGTAGCGCGCGCCGAGCAGTTCCTTCACGGCCTTGGCGTCGATCCGGCCCCGAAATCTGTTCGGACGCCATCACCGTGAACTCGTCGTCCGAGACATCGGAAAGGCCGCGCGACTTGAATTCATCCTTGAGCGTCGAGAGTTCGGCCTCGGCGCCCTTCACGATGGCGTCGGCGCGACCGATCGCATCGGCGAGGGCTTCGTCGCTGAGATTGTGAAAGCAGGAAACGTTGATAATTTTGAGGGTTAGGAGAGGGTTAGGAGCTTCTTGCTCGCGCGGCTGAATTGTCGTAAGACGAAAATATGCCCATGTCAATACCCGTCTTACGAAAAAAGCGAGGGCGTCCCGCAACAGGGATGGACCCGATGCTCAATTTCCGTTCGCCGCCCACACTGACCGCCGCCCTCGACGCCTGGATTGCCGCCCAGCCCGAACCGCGCCCGTCGCGCTCGGAAGCCATCCGCCGCTTGCTCGCGCAGGCGCTTGGGCATCCCACGGCGGAGCCGGCGATGTCTGACGAGACCATCGCCGCGAAGACGCCAAGCGCGTACAGGGCAATCCGAGTCGCCAGCGGCCGCGCTGTAGACGAGTGGCAAGGACGCGCGCCAGACGACGAGTCAGCGGCGCATCGATTGGGCCAGCACCTCAAGACCAAGCTCGATCAGAAAGTGGCCGGCTACGGTCCCGATGATTTGGTCACGCTGACGCGCCCTGATGGAGAGATCGTGACGGTTGCGCATATCCGTGAAATGATTGAGCGGCTAAAAGGATGGAAGACCTCGCCTAGCGCCGATCACGACATAGCCGCCGACGAATGACCCTGAAAGGATAGTGCGCCGCCCCTGATATTCGCCGGCGCACTTGCTCAATTGTCGAGCATCTTTGTCGCGGAACTGCGAGGCTGAGGAACCGATCGGCGACGGGAGAGAGGGTGACGATCGCTGTAGATTTCGACTTCGACCTCGACGAGATAGTCCGCTTCGGCAACCGCGATGTCTCTCTGCGCAGGGCGCTTACGTGAGTACATCGAAACCAAAAAGCAGCTCATGGGCGGCGTAATCGGCCCGCCGATGCGTGATCGGGGCAAAAAGCCGGGCTCTTTTAACGCCAGCCACATGGATGCGCTCGGAGGCTCGATCGCAGCGGAAGATCTCAAGCGCGGCGGCGTCGAGTTCATCCCCGAGAACGGCGAGGGGCCTGGCGTCAGGTTGAGGAAACACAAGGGTCGCGCTGACGGGGCCAGTGCCCTAACGTAACTTTAACTTCCAGCCGTCTATACTGTAGCATGGAGGACGTGCCGATGCTCATTTGGATCGGGATCGCCATGGCTTGGGTCGCGTGCCTCGCTATAGTGGTCGTACTGGCGGCTCGTGCGCCGATAATGGACGAAGACCCGGATTTGTAGGAACGAGCGGAACGGATTGCTGAGAGCGAAGCGGCGCGGTTAAAATGGCGCAAGCGAGCGGGGGGCCCCCGGGGGCACGGCAACAGCAACAATTGATGGGTTGCGCAGGGCGCAGAAGGAAACTGTTGGTCTGAATGTAGGGACACGAGGAAGCCCAATCAAGTGAGCGGGGGTTGACGAAAAACCCACGCTTGCGGAACAAGGCATCGACAAGAATCTTGCGCATCAGGCCCGCACCCTTGGGGCGCGCGGGGAAAAGCGTTAGCTTCCGGAAAATTTTCCGGACCCTTGCGCCTTCCTCCCCGCGCACGGGGAGGAAGGCCACGAAATGACCGGGGAGCAATGCCGCGAGGCTCGCGAGCGTCTGAATTGGACCCGCTTCGACCTCGCGACGGCGGCGGACGTTCCCGTTTCGTTTATTGTGGCCTTCGAGCATGGCAAGGCGACGCCGGACTCGGTCATCTCGTGGGGCCTAAATAGCGGGGCCGCGCGCCCTGCGTAGCTGTTTCGGGAATGTTCAAACAAGAATATGGCCCATCATGGGCGGTAGCCGAAGCTATGTCATCTGCGTTCACCGCTTGCCCCCGTTTTTGCCTGGAACCTCGTGAAACCTGCTCGACGGCGCCGGCGGCGCCTTGCGGCGGCGTCGCTTCGCTCGCTTCGCTTCCGACGCGTGGAGTCGGGCTGCTGTCGCGCAACGGGACCTGCGCGCGCGGCGAAGTCTCGGTGTTGCATCGGAACAACGGCCCCTGGCAAGACGCGATGGAACGCCTGATGGTTGCGGCCGAGGACCCCTCCGAAGAACGACTAGACCGAGCGGCGCGGCAATTCTCGATCGCCCTTCGCGCGGAAGGCCTGACGCCGTTCCGCCCGCCCGGCAAGCCGCGCAGAGGTAGCAAGTGACGAGTTGCGCCCTCAGAATTGACGGATCCGCGGGCCCCAGCCCACGCGGGCTTGGCCCACCGCGTAGAAATCCGGCCCAAGAGGCTTGTCGCTTTTCCTCGGCTGGGGGCTTGAACCCGACGGCGGGGCGGGCGCGCTCAATTCTCCCCGCCTATCCGCCTGACCGCACGGCTGTTGAAAGAGCGCGATTTTCGCTCGGTGGGTCCGCTGGGGCTCCGCAGCATCCGAGCGGGCAAGGCGCCGCAAGAGGGATTCGAACCCCCGACCCCCTCATTTTGAATAAGGCGCCCCACTGCTATGCGAGCTTCACCGCAAGATCTGGCTCAGGAAAGCCTTCGTCCGCTCGTGCTTGGGCGCGCCGAAAAACTCCGCGGGGGCGTTGATCTCGACGATCTCGCCCTGGTCCATGAAGACGACTCGATCGGCGACCTGGCGGGCGAAGCCCATCTCGTGGGTGACGACGATCATCGTCATGCCGTCCTGCGCGAGCGAGGTCATCGTATCCAGCACTTCCTTGACCATTTCGGGATCGAGCGAAGAGGTCGGCTCGTCGAACAGCATGATCTTCGGGCTCATGCAGAGGGCGCGCGCGATCGCGACGCGCTGTTGCTGACCGCCGGAGAGCTGGCCCGGGTATTTGTGCGCCTGCTCGGGGATTTTCACTCTGCCGAGGAACTTCATCGCGACCTCCTCGGCCTGGCGCTTGGGCATCTTGCGCACCCAGATCGGCGCCAGCGTGCAATTCTCGAGGATCGTCAGGTGCGGGAACAGGTTGAACTGCTGGAACACCATGCCGACCTCGCGTCGGACCTCGTCGATGCGCTTCACGTCGGCCGTCAGTTCGATGCCGTCGACGCGGATCGTGCCGCGCTGATGCTCCTCCAGCCGGTTGACGCAACGGATCAGGGTCGACTTGCCGGAGCCGGACGGGCCGCAGACGACGATCCGCTCGCCGGGCCGCACCTCGAGGTCGATGTTGCGCAGCACGTGGAACGATCCGAACCATTTGTGCACGCCGACAAATTCGATCGCGTTCATCCCGTCGTCCCAGCCCCCTTCAACGCCGACGCGCTTGTCGCAGCCGCCGCTCCATGCTCGCCGAATAGCGTGACATCGCATAACAGAACACGAAATAGAACAACGCCGCGAAGGCATAGCCAGTCGGCTGGATCGTCGGGCCGCTCCAGATCGTATCCTTTGTCGCATTGTCCATCGTCGCGAGGAAGTCGTTGATCCCGACGATCGCCACCAGGGTCGTATCCTTGAACAGGCCGATGAAATTGTTGACGATGCCGGGAATGACGAGCACCAGCGCCTGCGGCATCACGACGAGGCGCATCATCTTGCGATAGTGCAGCCCCAGCGCCATCGCACCTTCGTATTGCCCTCCGGGGAGCGATTGCAGGCCGCCGCGCACGTCCTCCGCCATATAGGCGGCCGAGAACAACGCGATGCCGACGAGCGGGCGCATGAAACGGTCGGGCTCCCAACCCGCCGGTAGGAACAGAGGCAGCATGTTGTTGGCCATGAACAGCACCGTGATGAACGGCACGCCGCGCACGAATTCGATGAAGATCACGCTGGCGAGCCGCACGACTGGCAGATGCGAGCGTCGCCCCAGCGCCAGCAAAACCCCGAGCGGCAGCGAGAACACGATGCCGACCAGCGCGGTGACGAGCGTGACGAACACGCCGCCCCAGAGCAGCGTGTCGACGTGGGGGAGCCCGAGGCTCTCCCAGCCGTCGAGCAGGACGAACGCCACGATCGGGAAGATGAGGAAAAACAGTCCGGCGCCGATGTCGCGATGCCGGGCGCCGGGCCAGAGCAGCCAGACCGTCAGCGCGGCGCCCAGAATTTCGGTGAGACCGACGCGCCAGCGCTCAGTGACGGGATAGGAGCCGTAGCGGAGGTAATTGATCTTCTGGGCGATGAAAGCCCAGCAGGCGCCGTCCTGATGCGCGCGGCACGCGGCGCCGTCGGGCGCCGACCAGAGCGCCTTCACGGTCGCCCACTCGATCAGCGGCGGCGCGCACCAGAGCGCCAGCGCGAGCATCAGAATCGTCAGCAGCGACGAGGAGAGCGAGGAAAACAGGTTGGCGCGCGCCCAGGCGAAGGCGCCGCGAGAGAACAGCGGCGGCGGCAGCCGGGGCTCGGACTGCGTGCGGACCCAGGCCGCGGAATTCGTCGATCCGGGCATCATCGCTCCTTCAGCGCGGCGCGTGCGTTGAAGACGTTGAGCGCGAGCGCGATGACGAGCGAGATCGCGAGATAGACGGCCATCGTGATCGCCATCACCTGCACCGCCGCATGGGTCTGGTTGAGCACGGTGCCGGCGAAGATCAGCACGAGATCGGGATAGCCGACGAATACCGCCAGCGACGAGTTCTTGACGATGTTGAGGTATTGGCTCGTCAGCGGCGGTATGACGAGGCGCAACGCCTGCGGCACGACGACGAGTTTCATCAGCTGGCCGCGGGAGAGCCCCAGCGCCGAGGCGGCCTCGGTCTGGCCGTGCGAAACCGCCAGCACCCCGGCTCGCACGATCTCGGCGATGAACCCCGCGGTGTAGGTCACGAGCCCGAACACCAGCGCCGCGAATTCCGGATGGAGCTGCAGTCCGCCCGCCAGATTGAAGCCTTGCAGCCGCGCGAGGCTGAAATCCACCGGACGGCCTGTGGCGAAATAGGCGGCGGCGGCCGGAACAAGGATCGCCCCGACAGCGAACCAAGCGACCGGCGCACGCTCGCCGGTGAAGTTCTGGCGGCGCCGGGCATGGGCGGCGTAGGCGAGCGCGGCGACGACGCCCGCCGCGAGCGCAGGAGCGATTGCCCACGCGCCCTCCCCGAACTCGGGCCTGGGGAGATAGAGGCCGCGATTGTTGGCGAGGACGAGGCCGCCCCAATCCAGCGATTGGCGCGGCCCGGGCAGCGACTTCAGGACGGCATTGTACCAGAACAGCAGTTGCAGCAACAGCGGAGTGTTGCGCATCACCTCGACATAGAGCAGCGCGATCTTCGCGAGAATCCAGTTGTGCGAGAGCCTGGCGACCCCGACCGCGAACCCCAGCGGCGTCGCCAGCGCGATCGATATCGCGGACACCAGCAGCGTGTTGCAGAGCCCGACCCAAAACGCGCGGCCGTAGGTCGAAAGCGCGGAATAGTCGATCAGCGACTGGTTGATGGCGAAGCCGGCGGTCTCGTCCCAGAAGCCGAAGCCCATGGGAATGCCGCGCGCCTCCATGTTGACGACGGCGTTGCGCCAGCCGGCGCCGATCAGCGCCGCGAGCGCCCCGATCAGCAGCGCCTGATAGAACAGCCCCCTCGCGCGCTCATTGTTGATCAGCGACGTCGCCACCCCCATCCCGCCTCGAGCCTCGCCCCGGCCCCGCGGCCGTCTCGGGCCGATATCGCAAGCGCCGCCCTCGCGCGCAAGGATCGGCGCCGGGGGTCTGCCCCGACGCCGTCGGGGCGCTTTTACTCAGATCGGATTTGTAGTCCGCGGATTTGAACGACGATATCAAGTCCGTGCCTCGAGGGCGCCGACAAATCCAGCTATTTGCCCGGAGCGTCAGGGCGCGCCGGGCCGCGACGATCCGTGCTTCGCCTCGACGACGACGCCGACGAGCGTGACGAAATCCGAACCATCGGAGCAGGGCGTCTGGCGTCGGGCGTCCGAACGTGGTTAACCATGTCGGCTTTTCTTTCACGTTTGCCGAGAGGTTATATTCGCCACCTCGAGAGGATGGTGTATCAGCGCTACTTCAGGGCGGCGGCGCGCAGAATGGGCGCCGAGTCGGCTCTTGGTGAAGCGTTTCTCCTGATGGATTTGGGACTTTCGTGATGAATAGGGAGACGCCGTCATTTCCAGACCGCGCGGCCGAGAAGCATTTGCGCGTCGCTCTCGGGGCCGAGCGGTTTGCGTTGCTGCCGTTCCGCTTTCCTCGTCTGTCGATCATCGTAGCGGTCTTTTTGGCGATTGTCGCGGTCCTGGGGATCCAGAGGATCAAGATCGACGATGCGCTGGGCCAATTGTTCCGCTCGGACACGCCCGAGTTCAAGCTATACCAGCAGGTTACGCACGAATTTCCCTCCAGCGAGTACGACGTGCTGGTCGTGGTCGAAGGCAAGTCGCTGCTCGAGCGCGACTCGGTCGAGAAGTTGCGCCAGCTCGTCATCGATCTACAGCTCGTGGACGGCGCGCGCGGCATTATTTCGCTGTTTTCCGCACGCGAGCCGCCTCCGCCGAGCGGGGGCCTGCCGCCGCCGCTGTTTCCTGAGGTCTTGCCCGAGGGAGCGGGGTACCAGGGCTTGATCCAGCGGGTGATGAGCAACGACATCATTCGCGGCAAGCTGCTTTCGGAAGATGGGACCCTGGCTCTCATCGTTCTCTCGCTCGATCCGAAGGTCGTCGAGAGCGGAGAGCTGTCCAAGGCGGTGGAAGACATCCGTCAGACGGCGAAGGAGGACATGCAGGGCGCGAACCTTTCGGTGCAATTGTCGGGCGTGCCCGTGATGCAACTGGAAATACGCAACGCCTTGGAGCGCGACAGGCTCGTCTACAACGCGATCGGCTTCCTCGCGGGGTGCGGGATCGCGATCCTGTTTTTCCGGCGCGTGTCCTTCATGATCGTGGCGGCCGGCCCGCCGCTGCTGGCGATCGCGTTCGCGCTCGGCGCCCTCGGATGGCTGGGTTTTCAATTGAATATATTTCTCAACGTGATGACCCCGCTCATCATGGTGATCAGTTTTTCCGACAGCATGCAGTTGACGTTCGCGGCGCGCGACCGACTCATGGCCGGCGACGACCCCCGGACGGCGTTCCGCACCGCAATCGAGGTCGTGGGGCCGGCTTGCGTACTCACCCATGCGACCGCGGGCCTCTCCTTCCTGGGCCTTCTCTTCTCGGATTCGGAAACGATCCGCTCGTTCGGCGAAGCGGGCTTCATTTCTGTCATGGTCGCGCTGGTGACGGTGCTCTCGCTCGTCCCCGTGTTGGGGGAGACTCTGCTGCGCAGGGAGAGCGCTCTCGCCTCGATGCCCAAGGGTTCGGACACGGGCGTCGAGGCGCTGCGCCGCTTTTGCGACTGGGTCGCCTTGCGCATGGTGCGTCGACCCGGCCTCAACACGGCGATCGGCCTCGTCGTCGTCGTCAGCCTCGGCGCCGCCTATTTCGGATTGCATCCCAGTTGGCGACTGGCGGACCAGGTCCCCGACCAGGAGCAGGCTGTGCGGGCGAGCGGGCGGCTCGACGCCAAGCTCACGGGCGCCAACCCGATCGACGTGTATATCAAGTTCCCGCCCGGCGTCAGCCTCTACGCGCCGCAGACGCTGGACACGATCGCCGAAGTGCACCAGGCGCTCGAGGATCAGGCGGGCGTCGGCAACGTATGGTCGGTCGAGACATTGCGGCGGTGGCTCGCTCAGAAGCTGGGGAAGAGCGACGTCGACACACTGAAAGAATATGTCGACGCGCTGCCGAAATATCTGGTGCGACGCTTCGTCAACGAAAAACAGGATGCGGTGATCGTCTCCGGCCGGGTTCCCGACAAGGACGCGTCGGGGCTCGTGCCGATCGTCGCGCAACTAAACGCAAAGCTCGATGCGGTGCGCGCGAAGCACCCTGGCTACATCATCGAGCCGACCGGCCTCTCGGTCATCGCCGCGCACAGCAGCGCCGCCATGATCAACAAGCTCAGTCGCGGGCTGACGGTCGAATTCGTCTTCCTCGCCAGTTTCATCGGCCTCGCGTTCCGGTCGCTTCCGGTGATGTTGGCGAGCCTGTTGCCCGGCATATTTCCCATCGCGGCGGCGGGCGCCTTGCTGCGGCTGCTGGGCGACGGCCTTCAATTCTCCAGCGTCATCGCGTTGACCGTTTCGTTCGGGCTGGGTCTCAGCGCGACGATCCACTTCCTGAACCGCATGTGGCGCGAAGATCGGCCCGACGCCGACCCGGCTATCGCGGTCGAGCGCGCGACGGTTCTTATCGGGCCCGCGCTGATCCTGACCTCCGTGGTGCTATCCTGCGGCTTGGCGGCGCTCGCGTTTTCGAACCTGCCTACCTTGCGTCAGTTCGGCTGGCTCAGCGCATTCGCCATGCTGGCGGCGGTGACCGCCGATCTCTTGATCTTGCGTCCGGCGATCACGTTTTTGATGCGCCTTCAGCGGCGACGTCAGCCGATCGACTCCCCTCTTCGCCGTGGTCACGCGCCATGATGGGGGATCGCTTCTTCAACGGAGAAATTCGATGTTCAATTCCATGAGCTCACAGTCGCGTCGCGGCTCTCGCGCGCGTTCGCTGATGGCGCTCGGTATCGCCAGCGCCATACTGCTTTGGCCGGGGATCGGCATGAGCGAAGCGGGGGGTCCGTTCGCCGCTTTCCTCGGCAGTTGGCGCGGCTCCGGGCAGGCCACGATCAAAGACGGCCACCGCGAACGGATCAGTTGCCGCGCAAAATATTCGGGTTCCGACAGCGGCCAATCGCTCACTATATCGCTCGTCTGCGCCAGCGACAGTTATCGCTTCAACGTCGAGAGTTACGTCGAAGCCCAAGGACAGAGCATCCACGGCCATTGGGAGGAGACGACCCGCAAAGTCCAGGGCGATTTGAGCGGCCGCGTCGAGGGTGGTCAGTTCAAGGGAACCGTGACTGGAGGGCTATTTTCCGTGGACATGTCGATTCGCGCAACCGAGCGCGCGCAGGCGGTGTCGATGGTGCCGCACGGTGCGGATGTCACCGATCTGGAGGTCGTGCTGAACCGTCAATGACGAGCGAAGCGTCGGGTTGTTTCATTTTCGATGGATTCGAACGTCGCTACACAGAAGGAGCCTAGGACAGCCCCAAGAAGCTATTGAATCGGTTTGGTTGGCTCTCCGGCTACAGATCGGCCGGCGAGGGCCGGAAATGTTGGAGCACTTATTTTTGGGACGGTCCCTAGTTCAAACGCGCGCTGGTGTTGGCGAGGCGTCAAGCGTAGTCACGCGTCGCGATACGGAGGACGTTTCGGCCACCAACGCGTAACCATCTGGTTCGGCCACGTCCATCGACGGATCGTCGCCGAGCGGCGCCGCGTGTTGCTGCGCCGAACGGTACATGTCGTCGGGCGCGGCGGCGTCGACTATCGTCGCGTTGTACGCGGCGCCGTGCGTCGCCCTGATCGACATGAATTTGCGAGTCCTGCTCGCTCCCGCGGTTTCCCACGTTCGATTGGTGTCGGGAAGCCGCGCGCCGAGTTGAGAAATCGCGTTTACGATCATGATGGCTCATCTCTTTCTTGGGGAAAGATACGGCCATCATGGCTTTGGCAACGCAACGACACGGAAAGAATTGCGTGTCCCAGCCAAACACTCCCGAATCACTGCGGCCTCAGAGGCTCGCCCTCCAACCGCAAAGCAGGCGAAGAGTCCCACCCGGACCCCTCGAGAGCCCGTAAGAACGGGGAGGGGAGACGCCCGATCGACACACGTGTAAGATATGCGCTCTTCCAGCAAAAAGGGGAGGCTGCGCTGAAACCACTCGAGGGGCTGAAAGTCGTCGAACTCGCGCGCATTCTCGCGGGTCCGTGGGCCGGCCAGATTCTGGCGGACCTCGGCGCCGACGTGGTGAAGGTCGAGCGCCCGGGCGCCGGCGACGATACGCGCGTGTGGGGCCCGCCCTTCCTCGAGGGCGAAAAGGGCGAGCAGCTCGACTCCGCCTACTTCCATTCCTGCAATCGCGGCAAGCGCTCTCTTGCGGTGGATTTCGAGAACGTGGAGGGCCGAGAGATCATCCGCAAGCTGGCCGCCGGCGCGGACGTGCTGATCGAGAATTTCAAGACCGGAGGTCTCGCCAGATATGGCCTCGACTACTCGAGCCTGAAGGCGGTCAACGCGAAGTTGGTCTATTGCTCGATCACCGGCTTCGGACATGACGGGCCCTATGCCGCCCGCCCCGGCTACGACTTCATCGTGCAGGGCATGGGCGGCATGATGGATCTGACCGGCGAACCGGATGGCGAACCGCAGAAGGCGGGCGTCGCAGTGGCCGACATTTTCACCGGGCTCTACGCCGTCGTCGCGATCCAGGCCGCGCTGGCGCGACGCGCGATCACGGGGCTCGGGGGCGAGATCGACATGGCGCTGCTCGATGCCCAGGTCGGCGTCCTCGCCCACATGGCGCTCAATTATTTCGTCTCCGGACGCTCCCCGCGCCGGATGGGCAACGCCCACCCCAATCTCGTGCCCTATCAGGTTTTTCGGGCCGCCGACGGGCCGCTGATCATCGCCACCGGCAACAACCGGCAGTCGCGCGACCTCTGCCGAATTCTCGGACTGGAGGAACTCGCGGACGATCCGCGCTTCGCCGCGAACAAGGATCGCGTGCGCAACCGCGGGGCGTTCATCGCCGTGCTCCAGACGGCGATCGAAAGGAGGGAGCGCGCCGGGTTGCTCGCCGCGCTCGAGGCCGCGAACGTGCCGGCCGGGCCGATCTACACGATCGGCGAATCCTTCGCGGACCCGCAGGTCGTTGCACGAAAGATGCGGCTCGATCTGCCGGCGACCGGCGCGCGCGGCGGAACCGCCCCCGCCGTCCGTTCGCCGATCATACTGGACGGCGAAGCGTTCGCCACCGCGACCGCCGCGCCGCGCCTGGGCGAACATACAGAGCAGGTTCTGAGCGAACTCGGGATCGGAGCGACCGAGATCGCGGCGCTGCGGACGCGGGGAATCGTGGGCTGAAGGCGAGTTCCGCGGGTAGTAATCCTTCCCCGGAGCAAGCTCATGTCGAGACGGTCTACAGGTTGCAGACGATCTCATGTGCCGCTCCGTGACGATCGTCGTCACGATCGGCGACATTCTCTCGAGTCGCCGGGCGAAACCTAATACCGTTCACTTAGGTCAAAATTCCGTTCACTTAGCTTTTTGGCCTTTTTGAAATCACGACGCCTTCGCCCCGAGAAGGCGGAAGTGTGCGGCGCCGAAAGGCCTTAACTGAACTGCATTGGGGCTAAACCAGCAATTTTGTCATAACCGACGGACGAGGTTGGGCGATGGCTTTCGCGAGCTATGCGACGGCTCTGAGGGCGTGGGTGCCGCACTTCGGCTCGAGCAGCCGCAATGGGTCGAAACCGGCCCTCCGCGCAGAGCCTCACCGGCGGGCAGGGCGTCCGGGGTAGGCCGCCCTGAAACCGGTCAAAACCTCTGTGCAGAGATACTAGTCGTTCCGGACCGCTCCGCGTCACGGCATTCGATGCCGGCGCGACGGAAATCGCCAACCCGCGAACCAGGGAATCGCCGGTTGAAGCCCACCCGCCGCGATAGGCGACGCCCGATAGTTTGTGAGTCGGCGAAACCCGTAGGACTTCGAATGTCGCTGCGAGCAAAGCGAAGCAGCCCAGACTACGGCGTCGCCCAAATATAAGCGCGCCGCTTTCAGCTTCGTATTGCG
>JBAQGU010000874.1:0-6924 GCA_049287975.1 Roseiarcus sp. | reverse complement strand
GCATACGGCTACCATCGTCGTCGGCAGCGTCGCGTTGCAGCTCGTCGTCGGCTTCTTGCTCGCGCTGCTGTTCGCCAACGAATTTCCGCTGCGCCGCTATCTCCTGATGCTCGTGCTGGCTCCGATGATGTTGTCGCTGAGTGCGGTCGGGGTCTTCTTCAAACTCTTCTACGACCCGACGCTCGGCTTCATCAGCCGGTTCATTTCGCTGTTCACGACCGATACTTTCGTGATTCTGTCGACCCCAGCGCGGGCGACAGTCGCAATCGTCGTGGCGGACGCCTGGATGTGGTCGCCGTTCGTGATGCTGCTCGTGCTGGCCGGTCTGGTGAGCGTCCCAAAATATCTCTACGAGGCCGCAGAGATCGACCGCGCGGGGTGGTGGCGCCGTTTCCGGACCATCACCTTTCCCTATATCCGCAGCCTGCTGTTGCTGGCGCTGTTGTTCCGCACGATCGAGACCTTCAAGATATTCGACGTCGTCTATATCCTGACCGAAGGCGGTCCGGGCTCGTCCACCGAGACCGTGTCCGTCTATGTCTACCGTCTCGCGTTCCAATTCTTCAGGACCAGTCTTGCGTCGGCGCTCGGCTATATCATGCTGTTCGCGGTGATCGTCCTGACCAGCCTCTACCTCTACGCCATCCAGACCCGACGCGCGGAGCCGGTCAATGAGTAAGAGCCACACTCACGTCATCGGGAGATCGGGCTGGCGGCGCACGTTCGGCGCGGCCGTCGTCAGCGCGGTCTACTTCTTCCCCGTCTATTATATCCTCATGACGGCGTTCAAGACGCGACCCGACGCGCTGGCGATGCCAATCAAGTTTTTCTTCACGCCGACTTTCCAGAATTTCTATTCTGTGTTCCAACGGGCCGACATTCAGGGCGGGGGAACTACGGATTCCGGGTTCAGTCACTATTTCTTCAACAGTCTCTTCATCGGCGGAACCAGCGTGTCGCTCGCGCTGATCATCGGCACGGCGGCCGCCTATGGATTCTCGCGTTTCCCGTTGCGTGGCAACGACACCTACCTCTTCATCATTTTGACGACCCGCATGTTGCCGCCGATCATCGCGATCATCCCGATTTTCGTTCTCTTTCGTGTATTTGGTCTGAGCGGCACATATACGGGCATCATCGCGCTATACACCGCGTTCAATCTGCCGTTCTCGATCTGGATGGCGAAGAGTTTTTTCGATGACCTGGATCGCGACATCGAAGACGCCGCGCGCATGGATGGCAGTTCGGAATGGAGCGTGTTCCGCAAGATATGCCTGCCGCAGGTTTACGGCGGCCTCGCAGCCACGTTCGTATTCGCGGTGATTCTCACCTGGAACGAATTCCTCTTCGCGTTGATGCTTACGGGCACGGAGACGCGCACGGTGCCGGTCGCGATCGCCCGAACCATCGGCGGCCAGGTCGGCGTCGATTGGGGCCTCATGTCCGCCATCGAGACGATCTTCATCATCCCCGTCGTCATCGTCACTTTCCTGCTTCAGAATCAGCTTCTGCGGGGCGTGACGTTCGGCACCATCAGGAAGTGACGGAAGCCGGTATGTTCGAGATCAGGCTCGAAAAGCTGACGAAGCGCTTCGGCAACGGCCTCGTCGCGGTCGACAAGGCGGACCTCGAGGTCGGCCGCGGCGAGGTCATGTGCCTGCTCGGTCCCTCCGGCTGCGGCAAGACCACTATGTTGCGGATGATCGCGGGGCTGGAATCCGCGACCTCGGGCGACATCATGATCGCCGGCAAACGCGTCAACGACCTGCCCGCGCGCGAACGGAATGTCGCGATGGCGTTCCAGTTCTACGCGCTCTATCCCTCGCTCTCAGTCGAGGACAATCTCGCCTATCCTCTGCACGCGGAAAAGCTCAGCAAGGCCGAGATCGCGGCGCGGGTCGCCCGTGTCAGCGAAGCGCTCGACCTCAAGTCGATCCTCAAGCGCCGTCCGCACCAACTCGGCGAAGGGGAAAAACAGCGCGTCGCGGTTGGCCGCTCTATCGTGCGCGATCCCACCTGCTTTCTGTTCGACGAACCTCTGAGCCGTCTCGACATCCAACTGCGTCAGACGATGCGGACGCAGATCAAGGAAATACTGTCCAAACTCGACAAGCCTACCGTCATCGTCACCCATGACCAGATCGAGGCGTTGACCATGGCGGACAGAATCGCGGTCATGCAACAGGGGAAGGTCGAACAGATCGCCTCGCCCCACGACTTGTTTTCCAAGCCGACCAACCTCTTCGTCGCCAGTTTCATCGGCACTCCGCAGATGAACCTGCTTCAGGCGCGGCTCGCTGATGTCGGACCCAACGGCGCCAACGGCTCCCTCACCGCGCGATTCGCCGTTCTCGGCGAGACGATCTCCGCCGTCGTCGATCGCGGCGTCGCCAAGCTGGAGAGCGGAAGCCGGGTGACGTTGGGAATTCGCCCGCGCAGTTTCGAATTCGTCGACGCCCGAACCACCGACGCTCTGCACGCGAGCGTCGACATCACCGAGCCGATGGGCGCCGAGACGCTCGCCCACCTCATCGAGCAGGGCGCGGACTTGCGTTGCGTCGTGCCGAGCAACGTCGCGCCCACGGCCGGCGATCGGGTCGCCGTCCGTTGCAAGGCGGGGCAGCTCCATGTCTTCGACGACTCCGGCAATCTCGTGGGATGACGACCATGCAGCAACCGCTAGGCAATCCGGCACAGCCGGCCGGGATGACGGCGAGCCAGGCGAAGGCGATCGAATACGCGATCATCTTCGTCAGCGTCGTGTCGCTGTTCCTGTTGTTCCAGCCTTTCTCTCTCGAGCTCTACTCCGTCGGCGCCGGCCTCGTCGTTTTCGCCGGATTGGCGTTCAATCTGGTGCCCCTCTGCACCCCGGGGCGGCCGCTCCGCTCGCTCTTGAAAGGGGCGCTGATCATCGTCGTCATATTTATTGTCGTTACGTTGCTCGCGCTCGGATCCGCGCTTCTCTACTCCTGGTATCTGACTGTGAGATAGGGCCGTCGGCGACGCGTCCGCCGGTTCGTCGTTCTTCGTCGAGATCGGCCTCGCGCGCGTAGCCTGAGGAATTGCGAAATGGCCAGTGCGGAAGACAGCATGACTCGCTCGCGAGAGAAACTCCGTGCGCTGGACGCGGTGCGAAAGCGCCGACTGATCGTCGCGATCGCCGGCAGAATCATCGCCCACGTCGACGAACTGACGGCGCTCGACGCCGCCATCGGCGACGGCGATCACGGTCACAACATGAGGCGCGGGTTCGAAGCGGTCTTGCAGGATCTGGACGCCCTCGAGGCGATGGGGCTGAGTGATCTCCTCAAGGCCATCGGCACAAAACTCGTGATGAAAGTGGGCGGCGCGTCGGGGCCTCTCTATGGAACGCTGTTTCTCGCGCTGGGAAAGGCGCTTCCGGACGAACCCTCGCGTGAGGAGGCGGCCGCGGCCTTCGTCACGGCGATCGCGGCGGTTCGGGCGCGCGGCAAGAGCGAGCAGGGTCAGAAGACCATGCTCGACGTCCTCATTCCAACCTGTCGGGCGTTTTCCGAGGGCGGCGACCTTGCCGCAGTCAAGAAGGCGGCGGCAGACGCGGCCGAAGCGACGACGCCGATGCGCGCGATCCGCGGTCGCGCTTCATTCCTCGGCGAGCGATCGATCGGCCATATGGATCCCGGCGCGAAATCGTCTTCGCTGATGATCGCGGCGCTCTGCGATGAATGGGGGGAAGCCTGATGGCCAATGTCGGCATCGTCATCGTATCGCATTCGCCGAAAGTCGCCGAGGGCGCGGCCGATATGGTGCGGCAGATGGTCGGTCAGGAGGTTCCGCTCGCCTGGACGGGAGGCAACCCCTCTGGCGGATTGGGCACGAGCTTCGAAGCGATCACCGACGCCATTCACCGGGCCTGGTCGGAGGCGGGCGTCGCGATTCTCATCGACCTCGGCGGGGCTGAGACCAACAGCGAGATGGCGATCGAGATGCTTCCCGAGGACAAGCGAGGTCGCGTCGTCATCTGTAACGCGCCGATCGTCGAGGGGGCGGTGATCGCCGCGACCGAAGCATCGGGCGGCGCCAGTCTTGCCGCCGTGAGGCGCACCGCCGAGGAATTGTCGCCGTGATCTTCGGCGAGCGAGACAGAGGCGATCGCCGCGGGTCGCGCGGCGCCCAGCGACGGAAAGAATCGAGACCTTGAAAATGGATGATTTCACAGCGACCTCGTCGGCGGCGCTGACCAATCCGATCGGGTTGCATGCGCGTCCTTCGGTCAAGCTCACCAAGCTGGCCAAGAGGTTCGAGTCACAGATCGAACTCGCGCCTGCTGAGGACGGCCCCTGGGTCGACGCCAAGAGCATCGTCAAGGTCATGGCCGTGAAGGCGGCCAAGGGCACGATCCTGCATTTTCGCGCCACCGGCCCCGATGCGCACGCGGCGCTGGCCGCGCTGGGCGCTCTCGTGGCGCTGAACTTCCATGAAGACGAATTGGATCACGAAGGCCGGCCCGGGAGCGCGCATGGCTGAACTTCGCTTTAGCGGAAGGGTAGCCTCCGCCGGCTTTGCAGCCGGTCCGCTCGCCGTATTGTTGAACGCCGCTGGCGGAGCGCGTGGCGCCGGCGAACCGGCGGCCGAGGCGCAGGCGTTGCGCCAAGCGATTGCTTCAGCGCTCCACCAGCTCTTGGACCTTGCCGCCCGAGCCGAAAGCGACGGCGCCGACATTCTCGCCTTTCAGATTGCCATGCTCGAGGATGAGACGTTGGCGGAGGCCGCCTTCAGCGCCATCGAAGTCGGAGCGACCGCCGATCGCGCGTGGCGAACGGCGCTGGACGATCAGATACTCGCGTACGAGTCGAGCGAGGACGAGCATTTCAGGGCGCGTTCGAGCGACCTGCGCGACATGCGCGATCGGGTGCTCGGGGCCCTTTCCGGCGCGGCGACGGACAGCCGCCTTCCCTCGGGCGCGATCCTCGTGGGCGAAGACCTGACGCCTTCGCGTTTTCTCGCCACGGATTGGAGCGGCGGGGGAGGCATCGCCTTGACGCGCGGCAGCGCCTCGGGTCATGTCGCCACTCTCGCGCGAGCGCGCGGAGTGCCCATGATCGTCGGCCTCGCCTTTGATCTCGGCGGCGTCGTCCATCGAACCGAAGCGCTCATCGACAGCGAAAGCGCGACGCTCTGTCTCGATCCGGAGCCTGCGACTCGCGAAGATTTCGCGGCGCGCGCGCGAGCGGCGAGACGCTCGCGGAGCGCCGCAGACGCGTTCCGGATGCGGCCCGCGGTCACCGCCGACGGGACGCCGATCGCAGTCTTCGTAAACATCGGCGATCCCGCCGAAGTAGAAGCCCTGGATCCCGCCTGTTGCGACGGGATCGGTCTTGTGCGCACCGAGTTCCTGTTCAACCAAGGACTGCCAGACCAGGAGACGCAATATCGTGTCTATCGACGGCTCGCCGAATGGGCGGGCGGCAAGCCGGTGACCATTCGGACCCTCGACGCGGGCGCCGATAAGCCGATCCCCGGCCTCACGTTGGAGCATGAGGCGAATCCGTTCCTGGGCTTGCGCGGCATCCGGCTTTCTCTCGCCAGACCGGAGCCGTTTCGCACGCAGCTCGAGGCGCTATGCCGAGCCGCTGTATATGGCGCCATCGAGGTCATGCTGCCCATGGTCACGCTGCCGCGCGAACTCGAACTCGCGCGCGGGCATCTCGAGCAGGCGCTGGCCGAATTGCGAGCCGCCGGCGTCGAGTGCCGCCGCCCCGAACTGGGCATCATGGTAGAAGTGCCGGCGGCCGCGATCGCGGTAGAAGCGTTCGACGCCGCCTTTTTTTCGATCGGCTCGAACGATCTCACGCAATATGTCATGGCGGCGGCGCGCGACAGCGACGTGGTCGCCGCGCTGATCGATCCAAGTCATCCCGCTGTTCTGCGCCTGATCGCGCAGGTCGCGGCTCACGGCGCGCGGGTCGGCCGCAAGGTTAGCCTGTGCGGTGACGCAGGAGGCGAGCCGAAACATATCGAAGCGCTGCTCGGGGCCGGCCTGAGGGCTCTGTCCGTGAGTCCGGCGGCGCTCGGGCCCGCCAAGGAAGCGATCGCACGCGTCGATCTGAGGAGCCTCGGATGACCGACGCGCCGACTCGGGACGCGAAAGCAGCCAATATCGAGGCGTACAAGACCATCCTGCGCGATGTATTGGATCAACGGCCTTCGGGCACACGGCAACGGCTCGCCACCGCGCTGGGCAAGAACCGCAGTTTTATCTCCCAGATGTCCAACCCCGCCTATTCCGGGCCGATTCCCGCGCCGCATCTCGAAATCATTTTCGAGATCTGCCATTTCCCGCCCTCGGACAAACGAGCATTTCTCGACGCCTTCAGGCGGGCCCATCCCAACGGGAGCCGGCAGATCCGGGGAAGCCCGAGTCTGCGCAGTCTGAAACTCGAAGTCTACGATTTTGGCGATGAGAAAAAGAATCGAGCTTTTGACGAACTCGTGCGCGATACGACGCGTCGCCTCGCGCGGATTGTCGGGCACGGCGATTGAACGGGCGTGGGTCGCGATGCGGCCGCGTCGAGTGGCTGAGTTTGGTGGGGCCGCAGGCCGCGATTTTGGAAGACATGAGGGAAGCATCATGAAGAAATTTCTCAATTCGCCTCAAACTCTGCTCGACGAGAGCCTCGACGGTTTCGTCGCCGCGCATTCGGACATCGTCGTCGCCGGCGAGGAGCGCAAGTTCGTTCGCCGCAGGACCCTCACGCCCGGCAAGGTCGCGCTCATATCCGGCGGCGGATCGGGACACGAACCGTTGCATGCCGGGTTCGTCGGCCTCGGCATGTTGGACGCCGCATGTCCCGGGCAGATTTTCACCTCGCCCACGCCCGACCAGATGTTCGCCGCGGTCGAAGCGGTCGATCAAGGCGAGGGCGTCGTCCTGATCGTCAAGAA
>JBAQGU010000873.1:0-2808 GCA_049287975.1 Roseiarcus sp. | reverse complement strand
TGGATTTATGAATTCGGAGGCGACCTGATCCGCCGCGAACGCGTCTATTTCGGGCAGGCGTTCGCTCCGCCCGTCTGGCGCGCCCGCTGGGTGGAGAGGGGCAACGCGTCCACTGTCTGACGCCTATTGGATGCAAGTAATGGGGAATATGGCCCAACAAAGCCACATTCCCTACGTCGCACATCAGAACTTCTCCGACCCGCTGAGTTCGAGAGGGGAAATTACCGTAGTATGGTGGTCAAACGATCAATCGGAAATGATCGTTTGTGGCGCACGATCGCTGGCGATCTGAATGACCGGAACGGGGGGATGGCCGACATTCGCGGATCGAGCGCGTAACCTTCTTGTCGCGGTTACTCGATCACATCGTCTGCGCTGGCGAGCAGGAGCGGGGGAATATCGACATCAATCGCCTTGGCGGTCTTCAGATTGACGATCGTGAGGAACTTCGTCGCCTGTTCGATCGGGAGATCGCCGGGGTTGGCGTCCTTGAGGATTTTGTCCACGAAATAGGCGGCGCGGCGAGACATGGCGGCAAAGTCGACGCCATAGCCGACGAGGCCACCGTTCTTGACCAGTCGGAGCGAGCCGGCCGTGGGAAGGCGGCGCGCCGCGTCCAGAGCGACGATCGCGCTCGCGGCGGAGTTGGTGTCGAATTGCGGGTATTCCGCAATCACCCAAAGCGCCGATGCGCTTTTCATCGCAGATCGCGAATGCGCTCTCGAATTCCTCCGGTCCGCTCGCCTCGATCGGGAACAGTTCGATTTTCAGAGCTTCCGCGGCGGCTCGAACGACCTCGATGTTATGGGTCTGTTCGCTCCTCTCCGCCGGGGAGCTTGGTTCTGAGCTGCAGCAGGCCAGCTCGCGCCAGCGACGGAGCGATCTCCGCGAGCATCTCCAGCCGCTTGGCGAACAGTTCCGCGATGAAGAACGTCAATCCTGTGATATTTCCGCCGGGATGGGCGAGACTGGAGACCAGTCCCAAGCCGACGAGGTCTCCCCCCGAGGCCGTGACGATCGGGATCGTCGATGTCGCCTGCCGCGCGGCGAATAGGGCCGGACCCCAAGGTGACGATGACGTCCACGCGGAGCGCGGCCAGTTCCCTGGCGAGCGCGGGCAGGCGAGATTCATCGCCCTCGGCAAAGCGAAGTTCGAAACGCAGGTTCTTTCCCTCGATGTAGCCGAGGTCGCGAAGCCCCTCCCGAAAATCCTCGGCACGCCCCTCCGTCCACTGTCGAGCGTCGCGCGCCTCGAGATAGCCGATCCTGAAGATACGTTCCGGCGCCTGCGCGGCTGCCGCGAACGGCCATGCCGCCGCCCCGCCGACGAGTCCGATGAATTCGCGCCGTCGCATTTGATCACCCTTGCGCGCGGCGATGCGCGCGCCCGATGAGGTCGTTTGTGCAGGTTTCCGCCCCTGCTACGGTCCGTCGATCGAAAACAAGTCTAACACGAAATGAACGCGGAGGAACCGCGTTGACCATGATGCTGCTCGCGGCGATGCCCTTAAGGAAAAGACGGGACCCCGGGCTTCACCTGAATGGCCGCAATGGGTCGACTCCTGCCGGTCGCGGCGAAACGGCCCCAAGGTTCCGCATCGGCGCGCGCGTTGCAATTGCAGCACCCAAATTCGCATGCGAAATCATGATTTGCACGCCGCTCAAAACTCGTGCGTAGGCGAAGTTTTGAGAGAAACGAATCGAGAATGAGTTTTGAGAGGCGATTTCGTGGGCCTTGATGGCGATCCGCCCGCCACGCCGCCAGCCTCTCAAAATCCTTCGTTTTTGAGGATACTTTTTTCGGAACGCCTCGCTGCTATATCATTTTTTCGTCACTTTTTTATCTTGTACAGTAACCTGCGCATTCGCATTAGGAGCCTCTGAATGAGGCGGCGCCTGCTGATCCTTGGTATTGGCGTCGGGGTCGTGGCGTGGTCGTTTCGCGCCGTAGCGCAGCAGCCGGCAAAAGTGCCGATTATTGGCGTACTCGTTGTAGGTGCGCCCAGCTCGGATAAGTTCTGGCAGCTGTTTCAGGACGCGATGCGCGGCCTCGGATACGTCGAGGGAAAGAACATCCGGTTCGAGTTCCGCTCGGACCAGGGACAGGCCGGGCGCCTGCCCGAACTGGCAGCGGAGCTCGTGCGGCTTAAAGTCGATGTCCTGGTCACCTGGTTTACCCCCGCCGCAACCGCAGCGAAGGCGGCGACGCGAGAAATCCCGATTGTCATGGCAGCCGTGGGCGACCCGCTCGCGACCGGGCTGATCGCGAGCCTGGCGCATCCCGGTGGCAACATCACGGGAACAAGCGCGATGGCCGCCGACATGCAGGACAAATGCGTCGAACTAATCCGCGACTTGCTGCCCGCCGCCACCGCATGGTGGCCCTGGTCAACGCGCCCGACCCCTTTGCAAAGCCCTTCCTCGAAAATGTCCGGCACGCTGGCGAGGCCACCGGGATATTGATCGATCCGGTCATGATCCATGGTGCAGAGGAGCTCGACGCAGCTTTTGCAGCGATGGAGACGAACAAGCCGGACGCGATAAACGTGCAGGGGAGCCTGCCGATCAAGCATATTGCAGAGTTGACGCTAAAGTATCGAATACCCGCGATCTCGTCTTTTCGCCCCTTCGCCGAGAACGGTGGGCTGATGAGCTTCTGGTTCGACGAAGCCGCCGTGTATCATCAGACCGCGGTGTTCGTGGACAAGATTCTAAAAGGCGCCAAGCCCGCTGATCTACCGGTCGAGCAGCCGACCAAGTTCGAGCTGGTAATCAATCTCAAGACCGCCAGGGCGCTCGGCCTCTCCG
>JBAQGU010000872.1:0-5668 GCA_049287975.1 Roseiarcus sp. | reverse complement strand
AGGCGGTGGTCGCCATCGACGATGCCCTGGGAGGAGTCAATCGCCAGCTCGCGGACGAAATCGCCGAGCCGCTCCGGCTCGCGATGGGCCTGCACGGCGGCCGGCTGGTGATCGGGCGGATCGGCTGGGGCGCCGCGGCGCTGCCGACGGTCATCGGGCCGGCGGTCAACATCGCGAGCAGGCTCGAGAGCCTGGCGAAGGCGAGAAACGTCGCACTCGCCGTTTCGCGCGAATGCGCGATCGCGGCCGGACTTTCGCTGGAGGGGCTCGCTGTCGACGAGGTCGACATTCGCGGGCTGGAGGCGCTGTTCCCCGTCCTGCTGGTGGCCGATGTCGCCGGGCTCAGGCGGGCAAAGGCCGCCGCAGCGGAGTCATCGACCTAGAGCAGGGTCACACCGTCATTGCGAGTTCCGCACCGGCCTCCGGCCGGTCCCCTTGGATGAAACGGGCCATCCGCTTTTCCATACACTCAGGCCGCCTTTCGCGGGACGAACGGCTGCATTACTTCTCCTTTTCCCTACCCCTGGGTTGCTTCGCAACTTCGCTCGTCGCAACTTCGCTCCTCGCAATGACGATCCTGCGCGATCGGAGGCTCTGGCGGCCGGAGCCAACGGTGGCGGAATAAAGGCACCCTCCAAGCCTTTTTCCAAGCTTCTCCAAAACTCGCGTGTTTTGCTCCAAGCCTTTCCAAACAAATCTTTGGCGGTTTTGTGGAATTTCAAGGGGTTACAAGGTTTCCAAACGCCCTTTGATGCTTTCCAAATTTTTCCCGTCGGGCCGCCCCCTTTTTGCCGCACTGCCTGATTTGACGATATAGTTCAGTAGATGACGCGTTTCATCGCGGAGCAGCGACCCAGATCGAGAGAATTTTGAAACTAACAGACAATCCGGTTTTTGGGAAGAAATATCCGTAATTCCCCCGAGCCGTCATTGGCAGGTTCCGCACCGGCCTTCGCGCCGCCAAGGCCAAGGTCGTCCTCGTCAGGGTCGACTTCGCCGAGGACTTCGCGGACGCGCCCTCCACGCCGGTCGACCAGCCGATGACGCGTCCGCCCGGCGGAATGCCGAAGGAATGGAGCGCGCTTGCGCGGGGCTGGCCCAGCCAGGCGATCTTCATATTGTCAAGCGCCATTGGGGCGCCTTCCACGGACCATCGTCCTCGGCGGCGTCGCAACCAATTTCGGCGTCGAATCGACCGCGCGACATGCCTGGGAGCACGGCTACGCCGTCGTGATCGCGGAGGACGCTTGCACGAGCAGGTCAGCGGACTTGCACGCGGTGGCGGTCGAGGCGATCCGCCCGCGCATCGCGCAGAGCGGCGATCTCGAATTCGCCGGCGGCTGAGGTCCGGGCTAGCTCGATGTCGACGACCTACCGAGTCGTCATTCCGGCCAGAAGCGAGCGTCCATCAACTGGTCGAAGCTCCATGGACATACAGCGGGAAAAGCAGATTCCGGGAGCTTGGTCTCGTCTGCGGCCTCGATGATGGCGCCTTCGAACGCGGTTGCAATCGCCTGGGGCACGATCGTTTTGAGGCTGGGGTTGTCCTTTAGGTGTTCGGCCAGATCCAGTCTCTGCACCCGGATCGACGCCTTCCAGCTGGAACCGCGGCCAGTCGGTTGAAATCTCCATTTGAGGAGATGAAGAAGCAAGACCCGCAGTCGGCCGGCGAGTTCACGCTTTTCCGTCCGGCCCATGCTTTCGATCTCCTGCGCGATGTGCTCGATGTCCGCTTGGCCCAGCCTGCCCGCGCGCAGGAGCGCGGCCTGTTCATTCGCCCATGCGTAGAAATCGCTGTCATAATTGCTGTCGGACATTGCCGAGCTCACATCCCGTGTTCCATCGACCAGGCGCTATTCTACACGAAGTCTTGATCCCACGTCATCTTTAGCGCGCCCCTTCACTTCGCCTGCGCCGGCGCTCCGCCCGCATTGCGACGGCTCCATTCCTCGCGCTCGTAGTCCTCGAACGCGGCGATCATCGCGCGATAGGTTCGCTCGGCGACGGTTTCGGCCAGCCCGTCTTCGGAAGCGATCTTTCTAACCTTGACGATGATAGCTTCGACCCGAGCTGGCGCGCTCACGGCGGCTGGGTCGGCTTTGAAGCGGCCCGCCTCGGCGACATATTTTCCGCGCTCCGCCATCAGCTGGATGATCTGACGGTCGATGCGATCGATGTTCCCGCGCACTTCGGCAAGGTTCGCGCAGCACTTGCCGCCATCGACGGACGGCAAGCCCCAATAGGCCGGATGCGTCGCGGCGGCGTCTTGCGCGCTCGCCGCACTGAGCGAACAAAGCAATGCAGCGAGGGCGAAGATCCTGAAAGACATGTCGAGCCTCGTCATTGCGTTTCCAGTTGCAGCGCGCCGTGTTTCGGCTGTTGTCGCGGGAGCGAAACCCTATCCCGTCGACACGCGAACTGCTACCGTCCGCCGTTTAATCTAACTGGGGGGATTCCAATGACGCTCGCCTTTTGGTGCGTTCTCATCGCCGCGCTCTTGCCGTACGTTCCTTTCGGCCTTACCGTGCGGTTGCTCAATCCGAAGGCGCCGCGCCACGGCGTGACGCAGCTGGAGGGGACGCCGGCGCGGGCCTATGGCGCGCATCTCAACGCCTTCGAAGCCTTTCCGCCGTTCGCCGCCGCCGTGATCATTTCGCACATCGTAGAAGGCGCCAGCGCGACGGTGAATTGGCTCGCCGTCCTGTTCATCGTCGCGCGGCTCGGCCATATGGGATTTTACCTCGCGGACCGGCAGCCGCCGCGCAGCGGCTCGTTCTTCGTCGGCCTCATCGTCGTGATCGTCATTTTCGTCCAGACGGCGTTCCACTGAGGCGATCTGCGGCCGCCCGAGACGTCGAGGATCGCGCCCGTCACGTCGGGGAAAAGACGCCCACGGACGAGCCGGGATATACAGCGCCGGACCATGAGGCGAAACCGGGGTCGAGAAATGCGCGAGACGGCGACGATCATGCTGCTGACGGTGCTCTATTCGGGGTCCGTCGCGGCTTCGCCATGCGCGGATCAGACGCAGAGGGGGCTCGACGCGTGCGCCGGCGCCGCGCGCGACAAGGCCGACGCGGCGCTCAACGGCGCCTACAAGCAGATCGTCGCCCGCCTCGCGGACGACCCCGGCAAGACCAAGCGGCTCATCGAAGCCGAGAAGGCCTGGATCGCCTTCCGGGACGCCGAATGCGCCTTCGCAAATTCAGATACGGAGGGCGGCTCGATCCATTCCATGGAAGTCACGCTCTGCGAGGAGAAGCTCACGAATATTCGCGCGCAGCAGCTGCGGAGCTATCTCAAATGTGGCGATGGGGACATGGGATGCCCCGTGCCCGCGAAGTAGGAGTTAATCGCGCAAATGCCGGCCGGCGGCGCCGAGGACGCAAGAAAGTGCGCTGGATTACGCTTTACGTACTCCATAATTTCTGCTATCGAGCCGACCGATGATCCTCAACTATCGTGATAAGAGAACCGCGCGTTTCGCCGCTGGCGACCATGTTAAAGAGTTCTTGGGTTTTGCGCGGCAAGCTGAGTTGCGTCTCGACAGGTTGGAAGTTGCGACGAGCATCGCCGACCTCGCGGGCTTTCGCGGAAATCGCCTGGAGCCCATGAAGGGAGATCGTTCGGGACAATTTTCTATTCGCATCAACGATCAGTGGCGGATCTGCTTTTCTTGGCCGCCCGGATCGCCAGGACCGGCAGATGTCGAAATCGTCGACTACCATTGAAGGAACCCGAAGGAAGCTGAACATGCCACGGACGCCTATCCATCCCGGCGAGCATCTGGCCGAGGAACTTCACGAACTCTCCTTGTCCGCCGCGGAACTCGCCCGCCAGCTGGATGTGCCGGTCAATCGGATCACCGGCATTCTCAATGGCCAGCGCGGGATCACCGCCGACACCGCTCTGCGACTTGGACATTGGTTTGGCACGAGCGCGCAATTCTGGATGAATTTGCAGCAGCTCTATGAGCTGCGCCGCGCGGAGGCGGAGTTGGGCGAAAGCATCGCCAAACTGCCGCGCCGAGCCGACGACCCGAATGGCTTCTCGCCGGGCCGTCGCACCGCATGAGATCCTGCGCCGCCGTCAGGTCAGCAGCGGCTCGATGTCGCTCGCCAAATCCTGCGGTCTGTCGGTCGGCGCGTAGCGCCTCACCACCCTCCCCTGCTTGTCGAGCAGGAACTTGGTGAAATTCCATTTGATCGCCTGCGTGCCGAACAGGCCCGGCGCTGCGCTCTTGAGCGCCTTGAAGAGCGGATGGGCGCCCTCGCCGTTGACCTTGGTCTTGGCGAAAAGAGGGAAGGTGACGTCGTATTCCTGCGAGCAGAAGTTCCTGATCTCGGCCTCGGCGCCAGGCTCCTGCCGGCCGAACTGATCGCAGGGAAATCCGAGCACGACGAAACCCCTGTCGCGATAGCGCCGATAGAGCGCCTCGAGCCCCTCGTATTGCGGGGTGAAACCGCATTGGCTCGCGACATTGACGACCAGCATCGCCTTGCCCGCGTAATCGCGAATTGTCTGCGTCTGGCCATCGATCGTTCGCAACGGAATGTCGGAGAGAGACGTCATAGGCGGTTCCAGATCAAGGACGGGATTACGCTCCGAGCTTAGGTGACTGCGCGGTCGAGCGCGAGGTTTCCCGCAGCGCGCGGACGTAGCTCACGCCAAGCGTCCATGCCGCCGCAATACCAGCGCCACCGCGCCCATGAGCGAGTCGTGTTTGGTAAATCGGCCGACGACGAACCGGACGCGCTGCGATTCGGGAACGTCCTGGCGTTTGATCAGCGTATGCCGCTCGTAGGACGCGGTGAGCGGATCGATCAACAGCGGCCCCGCCAGGGCGCCCCGGCCTCCGAGGATGATGAGTCCGGGGTTGAGGATCGCGCCGATCATGCCCAGGCCCCGGCCGGCAATTTCCGCGGTGTCCGCGATCAGCCTGATGCACCCGACGTCGCCAGCCTTCGCCATGGCGATGAGATCCTCGATCGTCACCGCGCGCCCCAGCAACCGCGCGGCTATCTCGAGCGCCGGATTGAGACTTGCGGTCAGTTCGAGGCAGCCGCGATTGCCGCATCGGCAGAGGTCCCCACTCGGGTCGATCGTCATATGGCCGAACTCGCCGCCGGCGCCAGCGATTCCGGCGAGCACGCGACCATGACTGACGATCGCGCCGCCGACGCCGACGTCGATCTTGAACAGCACGAAATCCTCGACGCCCATCGCGGCGCCCCAGGTCATTTCGGCGATCGCCGCGCAGTTGCTCTCGTTGTCCGCGAAGATCGGCCTTTCGAGCGCGGGCTCGAAAATTTCTCGAACATTCACGCCGGCCCAGATCGGCACGATGCTCGCGCGCTGAATTCGACCATCGGACGCGACCGGACCCGAGACGGCGATGCCGACCCCGAGCAGCGTGCGCGGTGACAAGCCGCGCCGCTCATAGACTTCCCGAACCGCGTGACGCGCCGCCGCCGCCGCCACGGCGGGAGCATAGTCGCGCCCGAGCGGAATAATATTTTCAAAAATGACCGAATGCGAGACGTCGGCGACCAGTAGTCGCATTTCTGTCCGGCCGAGATGAAGCCCTACGCAGGTGCCCGCCTCCGGGTTCAAAGCGAACGCCGCCGCTGGGCGCCCGACGCCGCGCGCGCCATCCAGCGGCATGGTC
>JBAQGU010000871.1:0-5875 GCA_049287975.1 Roseiarcus sp. | reverse complement strand
CGGGCTCACGTCGGACTTTGAGCCGATCTGTTTCCGGTCGAAAGCCGTTTTGATCAGGTCACGCAAGTTGTACCCAAATCCAGCTAAAAACAAACATCCCCGGTTCATACTGACGCAAATATTTGCCCTCGACAAGGCCGTCGATCAAGTCTCTAGTCGCGGTGCGGCCGGCGGGGAGACCACAGGCGTTCTGGCGTAGACCGGGTTGGTTAGATCGCCGCGGTGGACAAAGCAACCAGAGCATCATCGCCTGAACGGTGATGGATTCCAGATTCACACAGCGCAGCGTTGGACGGCCGATTGGCGTCCTGCTCCGGGAGGATCGAGCCGAAGAGCCTGCCAAACCTACGCGCGAGAACGCTCCTGGCATTCAAAACTGGAATAAGCCGCTGGGGCACAGTCCGATCCCGCTCATCGACTTCGCTTCATCACGCACTGCAAGAAAAAAAACCACCGGCAACGTCGGGGATGATGTGAGATTCGCCACATCTCGCACCAGCTAGCCGCAGCCGGGTTCTTGGTCCGCTCACCATCGGAAGCTCCAGCCCCCGCGAGTTGCAACACCGGTGTTTTCGTAACCTCGTAATCTCAAGGCGATTTCGACAACTCTCGGACCGACCGCCTTGATGCCGATTCGCCACCCTCGACGCTTTGCTCTTGACCATACAAAGTGGAGCGAAGGGACACTGCAGTAAATGTCAAACTGCTACTGTCTCCCCGGCAAAGTCGGGGGATTATCACGCTCGAAGAACGCGCACGATACTCGCGACCGCGGGCGCTGAGACTGGCCGGTTCCGCATCAATTTTTGATCACCACCTCGAATCCCACCGGCAATTTCCCCAGTTCCGCTCGCGCCGTCTGCGTCGCGTATGCGGGAACCGTCGCGTGCAGCACCAGGCCGCGCTCCGTGTGGGAAGCGGCGACCTCGAAGGGAATCCCCGGCAACGCCGCCCCCAGCAATTCCCGCGCGGCCTCCTCGGCGGCGATCTCGCGCAGGCGGGGCTTGAATATCTTGCCGACCGACGTCACCGGCATTTCTTCGACGACGACGATCGATCGCGGCCGCCCGGCCGGCTCGGCGACGCCGGCCTGGACGAAGTCGGCTAGCGCGGCGTGATCGATCGAAGCGCCTGGGGCGGGCGTGACGAACAGGATCGGCGTCTCGCCGGCGTAGGAATCGGGCCGCCCGACCGCCGCGGCGAGGCCGACGCCGGGATGGCGCAGCGCGACGTCCTCGATGTCGGCGGGATCGATATTGTGGCCGCCGCGGATGATCACGTCCTTGGCGCGGCCCGTGACGTAGACCTCGCCGTCCTCGCCGATGCGCCCGAGGTCGCCGCTGCGCAGCCAGTCTTCATGGAAAGTCGCGCCGATCTGCTTCGGGTCGAAATAACCGGAGAACATCTGCGGTCCACGCGCGAGGATTTCTCCGCTCGGCGAGGGGCCGCGATGGATCTGGCCGTCGGCGAGCACGGCGACTTCCGCGAGCGCGACGGGACCTCCGACCGAGCCTTGGCGCTGTTCGCGGTCCCATGGCGTCTGCGTTATCGCGCCGGCGAACTCGGTCATACCGTAAATCTGCCGCACGCAATCGCCCGGCCAAACCCTCAGGAACCGCCGCTCCATCTCTGGCGGACAGACCGAGGCGCCGGTCTGGAACAGCCGCAATCGCGAGATGTCGGCGCCGGCGGTCGGAACGGCGGCTGCCGCGCCGAGCGCGGTAGGGACCAGCCCGCCGACGGTCAGGCGCTGCGCCTCGACTATTCGCCAAAAGTTGGCGACGACCTCGGGATTGCGAAATCCCCCGGCAGTCGGAATGACCAAAGTCGCGCCCGCGCCCAGACCCGCGAGACTCGCGCAAAACGAACCGCCGACATGGAACAGCGGCAGGACCACCATTATGCGATCGACGGCGCGAAATTCGCCGGCGAGCATCGAGGCGATAGCGGAGGAAACTACGTTGCGGTTGGTGAGTGGAACCACCTTGGGCGCGCCCGTGGTTCCGCCGGTCGGCAGCAGCGCGACGACGCGATCCGGTTCGGCCGCCTCTGCGGTTTCCCGGCGCGCGTTCGCAGCGCCGTCGGGAACGATCTCCTCGCCGTCGAAGGCGACGGTTCCGTCGAGCGGCAGCGCGACGATTCGCTCGAGGCGGGGCGCCAGCGCCCGCAGCCCCTCGACCTTCTCGAACAGGCCGCCGGGCGCGCCGGGCGGCGGCGCGAACAGAATTTTGGCCCCGACTGCGGCGACTTGCGCGGCGATCGCCTCGCGAGTGAAGAGCAGATTGAGTGGTTGCACGGCGGCCGAACTCATCGCCGCCCAATAGGCGACCGACGTCGCGGTGCAGTTGGGCGCCAGCAGCGAGACGACGTCGCGCGGTCCGACGCCGTTGCTCCGCAGCCATCGCGAAGCCGAGCCGAGCAGGCCGCCGAAGGCGTCGGCGCTGGTGACGGCCGGGGCGGGATCGAGCGCGGTGCGCAAATAAACGATCGCCTCGCCACTCGAGTTGCGGCCGAGGCCGCGCCGGATGAAACTTCCGACATCGGGACATTCAGCGAGCATCGCGCGCGCCCGTGCGTCCAACGCGGCGCGCTCCTCGGGCGCATATCGGATCGCCATGTTCCCCTCACCGTTTCGCACGCGAGGGTCGGCTTCCCAGCGCCGGACGTCAAGCTCTCGCGCGGACGCCAGCGCCCCGCAAGGTTGGTCAGCCCATCTCTTGCGCGGGCAATCTCCGAGCGGGGCGGCAGTCATGAGCGGTACGATCGAGATCGAGGTGGCGCCAGGCGAGCTGATCGACAAGCTCGCGATCCTCGAGATCAACCATGACTGACCGGGTCTCACGCGGCGCCGGATCGGGCCGGTTTGCGAGAAGATTATCCGGCGACATCAGGAACGCTTGGCGATTGCATACGTCCGCAGTCCACGCTCCAGCAGGTTGAGCGTCATCGAGAGTCGACGAGGCTGCAATATGCGCTGATGGATCGGGCCGCGCAGTTTGGCGGGATGAAGGAGCAGATCGTCGTCTCTTGGGCGTTCCGGCGCGACCACCGAGGGCCGCTTGGGATTTCGGCGACTGCTCGCGGAGCTTGGCCTCGGCCATGTCGGGCTGGTGCTCGGGGTCGAGAGGTCTCGGCTGCCGCGCTCATGCCGCGACTGGCATCAACTGTTGGAGATTTGTGCGCTGTTCGACACGCTGATCGCCGACGCCGATGGAGTGTATGATCCCGCCCACGGTTCTCGACGATCTGGGGATAGGCGCGACCGCCGGAGGTCTTCTTGCGGAAAAACATGGCGCGGAACCGAGGGGCTACTCATTCGTGGCCCACACAAAATCGGCCAGAGCCCCGGTCAGTTCGCCTGTGCAGCCGCGCGCGGAGCGGAACAGAGGAGTCTTCTTCGCCTCCGCGATCCCGGCTGCGTGCAGATAGGCGTCGAGAGATTGTGGTGGAAGGAAATCTCGTGGACCTTGCCGTCTTTCTCGTGCAGCCGCACCCAGCCCGTTTGCCTTGGCCCAAATAATCCTCGACCTGCATCGCGACGGCGGCGCTCACGCGCGCCCAGGAATAGGCCATCAGCGCGATCGGCGCCCGATCGCTATGGAAACGCTAGATTTCTAGTCCCCTCTGTCTGCGGGCTTCTCTGAGTAACGCTGCGGGAGTGAATACCGACGGTTTTCGACGTGAGTTTCTTGTAAAGGATTGAGGCGGGGGCCATGTTAATAGAACCTAATGATAGGAGGAAAAAACTATGGAGAGCGGGAGCCGTCAGGCCCATTGGGAAGGTGTTTACGCCACCAAGAGGGAGAGCGAAGTAAGTTGGTTCCAACACAATCCCACCCCCTCGCTCGAGTTGATTGAGGCGATTGGCGCTACGCCCGAAACCCCGCTCATCGATATTGGCGGCGGAGCTTCGCGCCTTGTCGATAATCTCTTAGCGAGGGGTTTTCGCGCTCTTTCCGTACTCGATTTGTCGGCGACCCCCTTGGATGCCGCTAAATCGCGGCTTGGAGCGCAGGCGGAGAGTGTCGAGTGGATCGTCGCGGATGCGACGCTTTGGGAGCCGACCGAGACTTATGGCATCTGGCATGACCGCGCCGCCTTCCATTTTCTCATCGAGGAACGCGACCGCGCGGCCTATATCGTTCGCATGAAAAAGGCTTTGCGGGCCGGAGGTCACGCGATTGTTGCTACCTTCGCGCCGGACGGCCCGGAGCGATGCAGCGGCCTGCCCATCATGCGCTACGACGCCGAAACGCTGAGCCGGACCCTAGGTCGGGGATTCGAACTAATCGAAACGCGCAGGCACAGCCACGCGACTCCGTGGGGTTCAACCCAATCTTTCCAGTTTAGTGCTTTTCGCTTCGCCTAGCGGCTTTCGAGCGGTGCGCTGAATGAACATCGCCGCGCAAAGAGGGCGAGCGGGGATTTTGACGACTCAGGGCCTCTCTACGGACAGCAGGCCGCCCGCAGACCGCCCGCCCGTGCTTCTTGAATCGGTGGGCATGGCACGTCCCCGTAAGAACAGAACACGCAGCAATCGCCCGCCTTCGGCTTCAGCAGGGTTTTGCATCCGGCGCATTCATAGAAATATTGGCAGGAGTCCGTTGGCATCGTTTCGGAGGCTTCACGCCCGCAGACAGGACAGGTGAGCGTCGAGACCGTTTTTAAAGCAAGCATCGGCGTCTCAACTCTTCGGCGCGGAGGGATAGCCTGCGTCTGTTGTGGCGCGAACGAGCGCGGTGATCGCCGCCTTGGCGTCGTCATAGGTGACCGTCGCGGTCTTGTCCACGACAGAGATCACCACGTGGCTGACGCCGGGAACCGCCGCGAGACTCCCCTTCACAATATGCGGGCAGGCCGCGCAGGTCATGTTTTCAACCGCGAGCGTCACCGTCTTTTCGGCGGCGAAGGACGCTGTATGGAGCAGAAATAGCGCCGAAGCCACGCTGAACAGCAGCTTTGTCATGTGATCTTCTCCGGTCGTTACGTGAGGATGAGAGGGGCGAGGATGCCGAAAGCGAGCGCCGCCACCACAAGGAGTGACGCGGCAATTAGCGCGATGGCGAGGATTCTGTTGGGCAGTGGCCGGGAGCAGCTCGCGCCTTTCGCGCAGACCGTCGAACATGCCTGGTGCTGTTCCGGCCGACGTTTCCAAGGCGCTGAATTTCCACGAGCCGGCGCCGGCTGGGCTCTCAGCCGAGGAACGGAACGCATGGGAGCAACCGAATTTCTTCTATAAGAAAGGGCTGGGTTACGCCACCGAGATGTCACTGCGCCCGCAGACGCTCTACGGGCTCGCGGATTCACCGGTCGGCCTGGCCGGCTGGATCCGACCACGACATTCGCGGTTACGAGCTGATCGCACGGGTTTTCGACGGACAAACCGAAGGTCTCACCCGAGACGACATCGTCGAGAACATCACGCTCTACTGGTTGAGGAACTCGGCGGTGTCTACGGCGCGTTCCTATTGGGACTACAGCGCCACGGCGAAGAAGGGCTTTTTCGACGTCAAGGGCGTCACCGTCCCGACAGCAATTCTCATTTTGAAAAAGCGTCATGAAGGAAGCGGCGGGGCGACCTGAAAGGCGAGGGTTTTGAGGAGGTTGTCCCATGAGCGAAAAAGCAGGTAGGCGGTCAGGGCGCGCAGGTTGCCGAAGGCCAGGTGAATCGCGAAGGCGATCAGATTGAGAGTGGCGAGGACCGCCGACAGGTTGTTTTTTCCGTGGCCGAAATTGTGCTCGAGATTGTACCCCTTGCTTTTCAGCGTGTTGAAAGTTTCGTTTTCGATTTTCCACCTCGCCCTTCAGACGGCGGCGAGGTGCTCGATGTTGTCGGCGTCGACCGGCAGATCGGTGATGAAGCTGTTGCGACAGG
>JBAQGU010000870.1:0-2630 GCA_049287975.1 Roseiarcus sp. | reverse complement strand
GTGATAATGACCTTCCATTTGGGGCTCCCAATAGTTGTTTGCGTGTCTTGCTTCGCAGTCGCGGGGCGCCGGGGCTTCGACCATTTCGCTGGACGGCGCTCGCTTTCGCGGCCGACCTTCGTGGGATATAGGCCCGACATGGACAATCCACAGCCCTGTTTTCTCGTTTTCGCCGACGCCTGGGTCGACGCCGGGCATCGGAATCTACTCGAGGCCATCATGTCGCGTCCGCGCGTCCGGCCGACGACATGAGTTCGCCCGTCAAGGTCGTGACATTGCCGGTTGGCGAGGACGAGGCGGGCATGCGGCTCGACCGCTGGTTTCGTCGCCGCTATCCCGATCTGCCGCAAACCCATCTCAACAAGATCGTGCGCAAAGGCGAAGTCAGGGTCGACGGCAAGAGGGTCGAGATTTCCACGCGCCTGGAGATCGGCCAGGCCGTGCGCGTGCCCCCCCTCCTCATGCCGCGGGCAAAAGACAGTTCGCCCACGCCCGACCCCGCCGACGCGCGGACGTTGCGGGACATGTTCCTGTTCGAGGATCGCGACGTCATCGTGCTCGATAAGCCATTCGGGCTGGCGGTGCAGGGCGGCTCGGGAACCAAGCGGCATATCGACGGCATGCTCGCCGCGCTCGCGGACAAAAACGGCGAACGGCCGGTGCTGGTGCATCGGCTCGATCGCGACACGTCCGGGGTGCTGCTGATCGCCAAGTCGCGGAAAATGGCGGCGGATCTCGGCGCGACTTTCCGTTCGCGCGGCGCAAAGAAGATCTACTGGGCGGTGGTCGAGGGGATCCCCAAGCCGGAGAAGGGCCGCATTTCGATGTTTCTCGCCAAGGGCGAGGGCATGGGGGAGGCCCGCGGCGCGAAGGGCGATCGCACTGACATCGAACGCATGCGCGTCGCGCGCCATGGCGATCCCGAAGCGCAGCACTCGCTGACCCTATACGCCACGGTCGACAAGGTTTCGCCGCGGCTCGCCTGGCTTTCAATGCGCCCGATCACAGGCCGCACCCATCAACTGCGCGCGCATTGCGAGGCGATCGGCCATCCCATCGTCGGGGACCCCAAATATAATCGACGCCCCGAGAACGATCCGGCGCGCGCGGACCCGCTGCGGGCCGTGCCGCCGGGGGTCGAGAAAAAACTACATTTGCTCGCGCGGCGGCTGATCCTGCCGCATCCGCGCGGCGGGATGATCGACGTGACGGCGCCCTTGCCGGAACATATGCGAAAGACGTTCGAAATGTTCGGCTTCGAGGCGCCGTCGCGCGATCCGATCGAGGACGCGCCCGATGAATGAGTCGCCGTGGGAACAAGCGGTGCGCCTGACCCAGGCCGCCATGCGGGCCCCTGAGATCAAGCGATTTTACGCGACCGCCGCGGTCGCCGAAGTCGATGGCGGCTATGCCCTGCTGCTCGACGGGCGCGGCGCGCGCACGCCCGCCAAGAACAGGCTCGTCGCGCCGAGCCGCGCCATCGCCGAGGCGATCGCGGCGGAATGGGCAGGGCAGGGCGCCGTGGTCGATCCGACCTCGATGCCGCTGACGCGGCTCGCGAATTCCGCGATTGACGGTGTCGCGAGGACGCTTCCCGAGACCAGAGCCGACATTGCGCGCTACGCCGGCGCGGACTTGCTCTGTTATCGCGCCGAGGCGCCCGAGGCGCTCGTCGCGATGCAGGCCGAAGCTTTCGATCCGGTCCTCGCCTGGGCGGGGGACGCGCTGGGCGCGCGGTTCATCCTCGGCACCGGCGTGATGCACGTGACGCAGCCCGAGCCCGCGCTGGCCGCGGTGCGCGCGGCGGTCGACGCCTATCAGAGCCCGTTCGCCGCAGCGGCATTGCACGGCCTGACGAGCCTCTCCGGCTCCGTGCTGCTCGCGCTGGCGGTCGCGCGGGGCGCCTGGAGCGCCGAGGACGCCTGGCGCGCCTCCCATGTCGACGAGGATTTCCAGATCCTGCAATGGGGCGAGGACGACGACGCGATGGCTCGCCGCGCGGCGCGATGGGCGGAGTTTGATGCGGCGGCGCGGATGATCGGGGCGGTGTGAGGAGCGGCGCTCGCATCCTGCCATGTCGAATGTTCCGCGGAGACGTCGAGGCTGCGGTGCTCATGCCGCAGGCCCCTTGTCATCTCTTCCTCGCGCCCGCGCCCACATTAAAAACATTGCTTTGTTGTTGAACATGATGCAGAAGGTGTCTGACTAAAGGAGCCGCCCTTGTCCGAGCTGCCGCACCCGAAGAATCAGAACGATGAAGCCGCCGCCCTAAGTCGAAACCGCCTGGTGCTCGAGCAAGCGCGAGCGTCGGGGCTTCTGGGCTCGATCAAGGACGCGCGCCTGTCGGGCAGGGTGTCGGCAAGATTGCTCGAAGCCGCCAAGCGGCGCGCGCACGTGACTTCGGACACGGAGCTGATCGAACTGGCTTTGTCCCGAATGGCGCTGGAGGACGATTTCGGTCCGCGCCTCCTTCGGCGAAAAGGGAGCCTGCCTGCGGACCCCGATCTTGAATTTTGATCTTCCATTCGGAACGCTGAACCGCACGTCGCTCGCTCGCCCCGTTTCGGCCGCGACCGCGCCATGCTACCACCGTCGGCGAAACACCAACCCGGTCATGGCCGGGCTCGTCC
>JBAQGU010000869.1:0-4427 GCA_049287975.1 Roseiarcus sp. | reverse complement strand
GCCCGGGGGTGAGACACCTCCAAGCCTCAGATCCCCGCGTACATCCGTCCGGCATTGAAAATCCCCTCGGGATCGAAGCTCGCCTTCACGCCCCGCGTCAACCGCACGAGCACCGGAGAAAGCCGCTCAAACCCATCGACGCGCGCCCGCAGCGGATCGGGTCCCCGCATCAGCGTCGCATGACCGCCGAGGCCAGCAAGGCACGCGCGCACCGCCAGCGCCGCCGCTTCGGTCGGGTCGGTCGAAACCCAGACGAGGCCGCCGCCCCAATCGAGCAGCGAATCCCTGGCGACCGCGCCCAGCCTCGCGAGGAATCCGGCGCCCGCGGAGGGTTTCAGACTGACGCGCCAGATCGCGCGCTCGCGCGGTTCGGCGAGAAATTCGACGTCGCGGACGGCGCGCCAGATGCGCTGCGACTCCTCGCCCGTCAGCGCATGTTTGGCCCCGAAATCGGCGAGCAGCGCGATCAGCTTCTCGGCGCGGTAATCCACCGAGTCCTGAAAGCCCTCGATCCGGATCAGCGTACGCGAAAATTCGCGTCCCATCCCGGCATGGATCGTCGCCGCGCCGCTGACGGCGAAGGGCGAACCCAGCGCGGCCGTCATCGCCGCGGTCGCCGCGGCGTCGTCCAGTCGGCGGATGACGATCGTCGCCTCGGCCTCGGGTCGCGGCAGCAGCTTGAACGTCGCTTCGAGGATCAGGCCGAGCGTGCCGTGCGCGCCGCAATTGATTTTGACCAGGTCTAGCCCGGTGACGTTCTTCATTACGCGACCGCCCGAGAAGACGACCTCAGCGCGCCCGTTTACCAGGCGCAGGCCGATCAGGCTGTCGCGGACCGCGCCCGCGCTGATCCGCCGAGGTCCGGAGAGCGCCGTCGCCACGAGGCCGCCGACGGTCGGTTCCCCGGCGGTCCCATAGAGCGTGCGCGGATCCATCGGCTCGAACGGCAGGATCTGATTGTGCGCGGCGAGCGAGGCTTCGATCGCCGCGAGCGTAGTTCCCGCTCTCGCGCGCAACACCATTTCGGCCGGTTCGTGAAACACGATCCCCTGCAATCGCGCCGTCGAAAGCCGCAGGGCGCCTTCGGGCGGACGGCCCAGGCCCACACGCGATCCGCCGCCCACGATGTCGAGCGCGCCGCGTCCACGTCCGCGCACGATTTCCGCCGCCTCGGCTTCGTCGGCGGGAGCGAGCGCGTCGAGGGTCACGCGGCGCCGCCCTTCGCGTCGGGCCCAGCCTCGTGAGGTGGAAGGGTACCGCCCTTCCCGTCATGGCCGGGCTTGTCCCTGTTGCGGCCAATCCTTTCCTTGCGCGACAGCTCCCACATCATACCGTCACCGGACGCGGCGCGATTCCCCGCACCCCGAATACGCGGCGATAGCGCGCTATCTCCTCGGGCGGTCCCAGTTCCTTGTTTGGATTGTCGGAGAGTTTCACCGCGGGGCGCCCGTCCGCGCTCACCACCTTACAGACCAGCGAGATCGACCGCAATTCGCCATCGACGCCGGCCGGCGCGCAGCCGCTGAAATCGTTGGTGAGATTGGTGCCCCAGCCGATCGACACGTTGATCTGGCCGCGCAGCGCGCGGACCGCGTTCTCGATCGACTCGATGTCCATCGCGTCGGAAAGCACCATCAGTTTGTCGCGGGGATCGCGCCCGCGGCGCTTCCACCAGGCGATCAGCTCGCGCGCCGCGTCGACGGGCGCCTTCGAATCCGGGCGCGCGCCTTTCCAGTCCGCGACCCAGTCGGGCGCCTGTTCGAGAAACGCCGTGGTGCCGAAGCAATCGGGTAGAACCACCAAGAGATTGCCGCCATACATCCGCGCCCAGTCGCGCAACACCTCGTAGGGCGCGTCGTGCAGCGCCGAATCGTTCTCGGCGAGCGCGGCGTAGACCATCGGCAATTCGTGGGCGTTGGTGCCGATCGCCTCGAGGCCGGTGTCCATCGCGTGCTTGATGTTGGACGTGCCGATGAAATTGTCGCCGAGCCCTTCCTGCAGCGCCTCGACGCCCCAGCGCTGCCAGAGAAACCCGTGGCGGCGGCGCGTGCCGAAGTCGGAGACGCGCAGCGGGCCTTCGGCCGCGAGGACGCGCAGGCGTTCGACCTTGCTCCAGAGCTTGGCCTTGGCGCGCGCATAGAGCACGTCGAGAGCGAACCGGCTCATGCCTCGCATCGCCGCCCGCGCGCGTAGTTCGTTGATGATCGCGAGCGCGGGAATTTCCCACATCGTGGTCTGAGCCCAGGGACCCTCGAACCGCAATTCGTATTGCCCGTCGCGGCGCGTCAGCTCGTATTCCGGCAGCCGGAACCCCGCGAGCCATTCCATGAACTCGGGCTCGAAAATCTGCTTGGCGCCATAGAAGCTGTTGCCGGCGAGCCAGATCAGCTCGTTCTTCGCCATGCGCAACGTGCGCGCGTGATCGAGCTGATCGGTCAGCTGCCGCTCGTCGACGATCTCGGCGAGCCGAACGCTCGAGGTCCGATTGATCAGCTGGAATGTGACCCGGCGGCGGCCGTGCAGCTTCCAGATCATCTGCAGCATGAGAAGCTTATAGAAGTCGGTATCGAGCAGGGTGCGCACGATCGGATCGATGCGGAAGGTATGGTTGTAAACGCGCGTGGCGAGGTCGGGTATCATGCCTCGAGCTTAGGCGGCGCCGCGCGGGCCGACAAGGGCGGCCTCCAGCGGCGCCTCGATTTCGAGTAATCCACATTCTCGCAGAGGAAGCTCCGCGGCGGCGGCGCGCCGAGCTCCGATCCTCGATCGGTGCCGCGTTCGGTCGCGGAAGCGGCAGAACTATGGCGGGCCTCCAAGCTTTATTTGCAAGCTTTTCCAAATCCACGTCCGTTTCCGCCAAGCATTTCCAAAGAAAACCTTGGCGATTTTAAGGGGATTCAAAGGGTTACAAGGGTTCTAAACCGAAAAAGTCTATTTCCAAATATTTTCGCCGCGCCGCCCTCGTTTTGGACGCACTTTCGGCGCCATCGCGCCGCTTTCCCGCGACTCGCGCCGCCAGGGGGCGAGCGCGTTCAGGCCGGGATCGAGAGCGTCTACGTCGCACGGCGGCGAACGGTGGGTTCATCGTCGAGCATCGGTACCGTTTGAGAGAAGTATGGACTTATTAGCATTGGTTCGGATTTCTGGAAAGCAAATGTCCCGAGCTTACCCCCGCGATGGCGCCGTCAGACGGCTCACGCCGCTCGCGGACCTTTGCCCGACAGGCAACTGAGCGGCCAAGCTGATAGGACCTACGAATAGGTAGTTGTATCAATATATTTCTGGTCAGTTCTCGATATACTGCGATTGTAGTGCCCATGGATGGGCGTTTTGACCCCAATCAACTCAGGCCGCCTTCGGGCGGCTTTTTTTGCTGGCTCGACTGGGGAGCGAATTACGCGCACGGAATTACGTTGACACGACCGTATTTCACCGTTTGGCCGCCCCTGTCCGCCGGTTTTCTTCCACGTTTGTCAAGCTCAGCCTACTCGCAATACTCGCAACTTGTTCCCCTGTTCGAGACGAGATGCGAGTCATGGCTGGAGTCCTAGCGGGCGGGTGCAAAGTGCTAAGTCGGGTTGTGTCGCTGTAACGCCCGGAATGCCTTTTTCGGTTCACGTTTCATTTAAATTGATCTGCTAGATTAAACGGTAGATCGATGTAATAACGTATCCCAGAAAGTCAATATCATGGACACGACTTACAGTGATAGGCGCAGGTACCGCCGTCACAATAAAAACGCACCAGGTCAAATTATTCGTCTCAGTCGAGGAGTGCAGATAGGTGCAATCGTCAGATGCCTGGTCGTCAACATATCTCGAGGAGGCGCGCTTATTTACTCCGAGTCTGATGTGACAGCCCCGGAATTTTATCTAGAATTGGACACGGAGCCCGGAAATCTGAGATTGTGCTCAGTTGTGAGAAAGGTCGGCGACAGCGACAGGCGGCTCAGTGTCGAATTCGTCATCTGAGCTAGATCATAGAGCGTTCGTAGAGCATCGAAGGCAGCGCAGCAACGAACGACTGCAACGGGCTCGATAGCGATCGATTTCCGACGCCTGCTCGAGGGCTCGGCGATTGCGACGCGAGGGCTGGCGGCGAAGAAGGTTGGCTTTCAGACAGGTTGTCTTGCAGACCTGATCGGCACTTGCCAGATCGCCGCGTGCTCCATTTTCTTCTGGCGTTCCTGCGGCCAGGCGAGCGCGATGTCATGCAGCCACCTCGCGCGGTATTGTAATGAGGGGTCGACGGCCACGATCCGATCGATGACCGCGGCATCGCTGAGCCGTTCGACCCAATCCGCATCGAAGACGACGATGCGGAGAAGGAAGGATTCCCGCATCCCCGGCCATGAGATCGGCGCGAAGATGATTTGGTCTTCATCCACGGCGCGACCCTTGAGAGACGCTAGATTGGCCGTCCAGTCG
>JBAQGU010000868.1:0-1718 GCA_049287975.1 Roseiarcus sp. | reverse complement strand
GAACAAGACCGTGAATTTAATCGCGGCAAGCCGCCAAGGAGCCTAACTGTCGGGAAACCGTACACGCTCGACAAACACGCATCGTGCTCGCGGCCGCGAACATCTCGGACCGCGCCGTCGCCTAATGCGCCAGGAACCCCAGCAGCGCGGTGAACGCCTCGCTGGTCATTGTCGCGCGGCCGCTCCCGAGGACCGTCAACGCCGATCCGCGCTGGGCGAAGGTCGCGCTCGTGATGTCGACTTCGAGTCCGGGCAGCGGCGGTACGGCTGCGCGGGCGCGCGCGGTATCGAGCAATTTGCTCAACTGCGCGGTCAGGGCGGCGTTGATGTCGTGAACGAACACATCGGCGGCTTCGGTGGTGATCGAGTGGCCGGTCGTCAGCTTCGCCGGTCCCGAGAGCCGGAGCGCAATCGTTCGCGGGTTCGGCAGGAACAATTCCACCGTGCCTGAAACTGTGAAACTGTCCTCCGCGATCCGGGTCTTCAGCGGGGCGCCGAACATTTTCGTACAGGCCCACACGGCGGCATGACCGGAAATCTCGACCGCCACCCCGGCGCCGACCGGCGTGATGCTCGCGGCGTCGACGCTCTTGATCACAATGTTGACGCCGTTGCGGGCGCAGTTGTCCTTGGGAAGCCGAATGCCCTGCGCTATCGCGAGGGCGTTGTCCTGGATCGACTCGAGATCGCCCGTGGCGGTCGCCTTCAGCGCGAGGCGCGAGGCGTCGGTGTGCGCGTCGAGCGAACCGGTGACGGGAATCTCGACGGGAACGCCCGCTACTGTCAGCGGGATATTCTTGGGCCCGACATCGAGCGCGCGCGCTGGGAAGCCGGCGCCGCCCATGAGAATCGCCGCCGCGAGCATGACCGATCCAGCGCCCCGGCGTCGCGTTCCGTTGGTTGAATGCGGTCTCCGAATCCGCGCCCGAATTTGCATCCGCCTTGCCATCTCCCTGCAGCGCGACTAAGCGCAAGCCCCGTGTCCATGCCCCGCCCCCTCGCTCTCGTCAACGCGCGCCTGATCGATCCCGCCGCCGAGCGCGAGTCCTTCGGCGGCGTCCTCGTCGTCGAGGGCAAAATTGCGGGACTGGGCGCTGCGGTGACCGCCGCCTCGACGCCCGCCGATGCCCTCATCGTCGATTGCGCAGGCGACGTGGTCGCGCCCGGATTGATCGACATGCGGGCCTTCATCGGCGAGCCGGGCGCCGAGCATCGCGAAACGATCGCCAGCGCGAGCGCCGCGGCGGCTGCGGGCGGCGTCACGACGCTGGTCGCGCGGCCCGATACGAGTCCCCCGGTCGATGACCCCGCCGTGGTCGATTTCATCCTGCGGCGCGCGCGCGACGCGGCGAAGGTTCGCGTTCTGCCTTCGGCGGCGGTGACCAAGGGCCTGCGGGGCGAGGAGATCGCGGAGATCGGCATGCTCGCCGAGGCCGGCGCGGTCGCGTTCTCTGACGGCTCGCATTCCATCGCCAACGCGCAGACCATGCGCCGCGCCCTGACCTACGCGCGCGATTTCGGCGCGCTGATCATGCACTATTGCGAGGATCGTGACCTCGCCGGCGAGGGTGTGATGGCGGAGGGCGAGCGCGCGAGCCGGCTCGGGCTGCCCGGAATTCCACGCGAGGCCGAGACGATCGTGCTCGATCGCGATCTCAGGCTCGTCGCGTTGACCGGCGCACGCTACCACTGCGCCCTCGTCTCGAACCGGCTTTCGC
>JBAQGU010000867.1:0-2248 GCA_049287975.1 Roseiarcus sp. | reverse complement strand
AGAATTATTTTGGCTTCCCGACAGGAATTTCCGGACAAGCCCTGGCTTCGCGGCCGACCACGCCGCCAAGGTGCGCATGATGGTGCGCGCTTCGGGGCTCGCCGAAAGCATGTCGCGGTATCTGATCGATCGAATCGCGGCGGCGCCGAACATCGAGTTGATGACGCAGACGGAGATCGTCGGCTTGGGGGGCGGGCCGGACGGCGTCGAACGGGTGCGTTGGCGTGATCGCGGCACGGGCGTCGAGACCGAAAAGGCGATCCGCAACGTCTTTCTCTTCATCGGCGCCGATCCGGCGGCGGCCTGGCTCGCAGGGTGCGGCGTAGAGGTCGACAAGGCCGGCTTCATCGTCACGCGCGGGGCGATCGCTCCGCTGCAAACCTCCGTGCCGGGGGTGTTCGCCGTGGGAGATGTTCGCTCCGGATCGGTCAAGCGCGTCGGCGCCGCGATCGGCGAAGGCGCTCAGGTCGTTCAGGCCCTGCACGGTTTTCTCGCCGATTTCAAAAGCTCGGCCGTCCCCTGAAAGGAGCCGCCATGGCGATCCATTGCACGCACTTGAACACAATCCGCGACGTGACGCCGAGCGCTCTCGGCTGCGAGGAATGTCTGCGGCTGGGCCAGGCCTGGGTTCACCTCCGCATCTGTCGGGCCTGCGGCCACGTCGGCTGCTGCGATTCCTCGCCCGGCCGGCACGCGACCAAACACTTCCACGCGACGAGGCATCCGATCATCGAAGGCTACGACCCGCCCGAGGGCTGGGGCTGGTGTTTTGTCGACGAAGCCATGTTCGATCTCTCGGACCGAATGACCCCGCACAACGGTCCGATCCCGCGCCACTATTGAGCAATCCGAGCGAGCAACGCCGGGTTGTCGCTCGCGAGGAGGGGTGGTTTTGCGTAAAGACACAAGTGTCACGCCCCGCGAAAAACGGGGCTTCCAGACCAGGCCGCACGTACTTGCGGCCTGGATTCCCGTTTTCGCGGGAATGACAGCGAGAAGGGCCGCATTTTGAACGACGCGGCCTACTAATTAGAGATTTCGACGAGTTCTGGACGCGCGGCTCGTCGGCGCCGTAACAGGTCGAGCACCGCCTCGAGGGATCTCCGCGCCCTGCAAGCGTCGCCCTCACGACCGCGCCGCGGATCTCTCTCGCCGCGATTCGCGCTAGGAACTCGCCGCCCCGCGTGTTACCTCGCCTCGCCATGCAGCGGGGGCGCACGCCGAGTCCGACCGCGGAGAATTTTCGACATGGCTGAAATCGACAGACTGGCGTTGCCGGAAGGCCTCGCGTTCGACGACGTCCTGCTCCGGCCGGGGCATTCGACAGTGATGCCCGGCGCGGTCGACGTCACGACGCGCCTGACGCGCTCGATCCGACTCAATCTGCCGATCATTTCCTCGGCGATGGACACGGTCACCGAGGCGCGGCTCGCGATTGCGATGGCGCAGGCGGGTGGGCTCGGGGTCATTCACCGCAATCTGGCGCCTCAAGCGCAGGCCGAGGAAGTGCGCAAAGTCAAGCGCTTCGAAAGCGGCATGGTGGTCGATCCGATCACCATCTTTCCCGACGCCAGCCTCGCCGACGCGCTCGCCCTGATGAAGCGCGCCTCGATTTCGGGCATTCCGGTGGTCGAGCGCGGGGCGGCGGATGGCAAGCCCGCGCGTCTTGTCGGCATCCTGACCAACCGCGACGTGCGCTTCGCCGAAGATCCCCGGCAGCCCGTCAGCGACCTCATGACCAAGAAGGTCGTCACGGTCGGCGAAGGGGTTTCGCGCGACGAGGCGCGGCGTCTGCTGCACCACCATCGCATCGAAAAGCTGGTCGTCGTCGACGAGGCGCATCGCTGCGTCGGCCTCGTCACCGTCAAGGACATCGAGAAGGCGACCGCGCATCCGGATGCCGCCAAGGACGCGGACGGGCGCCTGCGCGTCGCGGCGGCCACGACCGTGGGCGACAGGGGCTTCGAGCGCGCGGAGCTCTTGATGGCGGCGGGGGTCGATTGCCTCGTGGTCGACACCGCGCACGGCCATTCCGAGCAGGTGCTGGAGCAGGTCCGGCGCATCCAGCGCGCGACCAACAGGGTGGCGGTCGTCGCCGGCAACGTCGCGACGCGGGAGGGCGCGCAGGCGCTGATCGACGCGGGCGCGGATGCGATCAAGATCGGCATCGGGCCGGGTTCGATCTGCACCACCCGCATCGTAGCAGGCGTCGGCGTGCCGCAGCTGTCCGCCGTGCTCGAGGCGGCCG
>JBAQGU010000866.1:0-7231 GCA_049287975.1 Roseiarcus sp. | reverse complement strand
CGGCACGTTCCGGATATAGTTCCGCTCCGATCGGTTCTCACCGAGGACTTTGCGCACGGCGGCCATGCTGACACGCAGCGAACCTTCTTCGACGTTCGTATCCGGCCAGACCAGCTGGAGGAGTTCGGGTTTGCTGACTATGGATCCGCGGCGCTCGACGAGAGCCAAAAGGAGGTCGAAAGCGCGGCTGGCCAATTGCACGGGTTTGCCGTTTTCCTCCAGCAGGCGCCGGGAAGGAAACAGTTGAAAGCGGCCAAATGCGAATATCGGATCCTTCGGCCGAGCCGCCATGGACAAAGGAAAGGTCGCAACGTGCATAATCGACCAAGCGCCCGAGAATACGACGACCAACCTGTTACACTACCGATTTCGCCGTCGCCTTGGGTAAACTTAGTGATCCTTAGCGTCGCGACAACAGTGCGAACCACGATCCGTATCGGGCTCGGTTGGCCGGCGGCGTTTTATCTCGGCGTTCGGGAGCTAGTGCCAGCCGTCCGCCGCGAGGCGACCTTCTTCGAAAGGTCGGTCGCTTCGAGGCGGGCTCGGCCTCCACGGCGTCGACGGCCTCGGCGATCGCGCTCTCCTCGGGAAGGAACTCGACGGCGAAGGGTTTCCAGTTGAGTATGCATGTCTCGCGAAATCGCGCCCATGCGCAAGAATCTATCCCGTGCGTCGTTGTTGACAAGGCGAACCGCGACGGTCGGCAAAATACCATATACACCGGCGCAATGGGTATACCAACAGTGGCTGCCCAGTCGCGTACGTCCCGCGTTGCGCCGTCCATCCCCGCCAGGCGGCAAAGAGGTCATCTTTCAGGAGTGGCTTGACCTGCCGCTGGGCGTTGCCTCGCTCGCGACGGATGCCGCGCATGGACGCGCGGACGCGCGCACATCGGCGCTCCATAGACGATTCGCCCGGGAAGTTGCTCCCGGTTACGTGGCGGAGAAACAAGCGCTATCGCGCGGGGTTCCGCGCGTCCGGCGTGCATCTCTCGAATGATCGTCCCCGAAGCGTCGAGGAATTGGACGCGGAATTGCACCGTCAACGTCCGAGAAGACGATCGATCTCGGCGGCCACGCCCGGGTCCGCACTCTCGGATGGCGATGGCGGCGGCGGATCGCGTGTCATCAGCATCTGGGTCGCGGTATCGAGGCCGACCGCGTGGCCGGCGCGCTCTGCCGCGATCCGCGCACCCGGCGCCAGTGCTCGGGCGTGCGGCCCTGCTGCGTCCTGCCAGCGGGCAGGATCACGTCACGCGCGCGTCGGCGAGCTTCTAAGGGATCTACGCCCCCTGCATCCGGCATCCTTAGCGACCTATTCAATCGCCGCCATCGTCTTCTGAGCCATCCGCGCGAGGGCTAACATTTCCTCTTTCAAGGCCAATGCCTCTGCCGCCATCGCCCCGTGTTTCAAGGCGTTCCTGTTTCCCTTCGCAGTCCCGCCGCCGGCCCCGTGCGTTCGGCATATTCGATCGGGTTTGTTATGGTCGTACTCTCGCGTCAACCTCAACCATCCCCTCATTTTTCGCAGCGGGCGTTTTGCAACCTGGGGCAAGACCTAGCGCGGAAAATGCCCTCTATCCCTCGTGCCTATCCCGTGATTTCAATGTCATCATAGCCCTTGACGCGATACAGCAGGTACGAGGCCGCCCACGCGACAATAAATATCCCGACGATGACGTAGCCGAGGACGCCAAAATTGTCGTTCAGCGCACCTATAGCGCCCCAGAAACCACCGCCGTCGGCGAAGCCCATCTGATCGCCGATGAGATTGAGCGTCTCCAGGCCCCCGACAACGACCGCCACGATCACGGACACCGCCGTGATCGTCAGATTGTAGTAGAGCTTACGAATGGGCTTCACGAAGGCCCAGTCGTAGGCGCCGAGCATCAGGATGCTATCCGTCGAATCGATCAGCGCCATGCCCGCTGTGAAAAGCGCCGGGAAGATCAAGATCGACCAGATCGAAAGACCCGCCGACGCTTGGGTCGCTGAAATTCCCAATAGGCCGACCTCGGTCGCGGTATCAAAACCGAGGCCGAAGAGAACGCCGAGCGGAAACATCTGCCAACTGCGTTCGATCATCCGGAAAAAGCGACGGAACAGGCGACCGAGCAATCCTCTTTTTGCGAGCGCGAGATCGAGGTCTTCCTCGACGAAGCGCCCACCGCTCCTGACATTTAGGAAAGCCCGATAAATCGAAATCAACACGAACGTGTTCGCGATCGCGATGCCGAACAAGAACAGCGCAGACACCAAAGTGCCCGCCACGCCCCCGAAGCTTTTGAGCGCCTCGAACCGGTCCTGCAGGGCGGTCGCAGTGACTGCGATCGCGATGGACAGCCCGACGACAATCGTCGAGTGGCCCAGCGAAAACAAGAGGCCGACCGATACGGGTCGCTTCCCCTCCTGCATCAACTTGCGCGTGACGTTGTCGATCGCCGCGATATGATCGGCGTCGAACGCATGGCGAAGTCCGAAGCTATAGGCGAGCGCCGCGGTTCCCAGGAGAACGGGGAAAGCATGGAAGGCGAGGATCGCCGATATCCACGCGCCGACGTTCGCAGCAGACAGCAGGATATAAAGTACGACGATTTTACCGCCGATCTTGTTGCGCTCTTCGCTGAATAGATTGGAGAGAAAAGCGCTCATCTGATTCCTCTTCGCCGGCATGATCGGCTTCCGAACCCGCTTCGACCCTGCCACGCACTCAAACCAGAGCGAATTGCCGCGCCGCCAAAACCTCGGCGCGAAGCCAATCGCACCACGCCGGGAGGCCATCGCGCGTCCGTGCCGAGACTTGCAACACGGTCGCGGTGGGATTGACCCGCCGAACATTGGCGATCGCCTGATCGACAGAGAAGTCGAGGTAGGGAAGCAGGTCGATCTTGTTGAGCAAGACGAGCGTTGCCGCGGCAAACATGTGCGGGTATTTCAGCGGCTTGTCTTCCCCCTCAGTCGCGGAGAAGATCACCACTTTCGCGCGTTCGCCGAGATCAAACAGCGCCGGGCACACGAGATTGCCGACGTTTTCGATCAAGACGATGGCGCCGATCGTGGGTTTCAGCTCGGAAAGCGCGCGCGCCACCATCTCGGCGTCGAGATGGCAGCCCGTTCCCGTATTGATTTGCGCGACAGGAGCCCCGGCCGCGCGGATGCGCTCTCCATCCCTTGCGGTCGCTTGATCGCCCTCCACGACAAACAGCGGCAATTCGCGCCCCAGATCGGCAATGGTCCGCTCGAGAAGCGAGGTCTTGCCGGATCCCGGAGAACTCAGGAGATTGAGGGCGAAAATTTCGCGGCCGGCGAGCCAGCTGCGATTCTTGGCCGCCTGCGCATCATTCTTGGCGAGTATCCGCGCTTCCAGATCAAGTAATGGTCCGGTCGAGCGGGGTGACGCGGATCCATGCCTATGTTCCGCCGGAATCTGTCTCTCGCGGTCAGGCGCCACAGGTCCGTGATCATGATCGTGGTGGTGGTCATGACCGTGGTGGTGGTCGTGAGCGTGATGCTGATGGTCGTGAACATGGCTCGTTCCGTCCTCATGGACGTGGAAACCCGGTTCCGTCGATTCACGACCTATGGTCGCGACATCGCCGGTCTGCATATTGAGGACCGTGGCGCCGTCGCGGGAGCATCCACAATTTGCGCACATCAGATTGCCTCTTCCAGCTCGATGCTCTTGATATTCAATTCCCCGCCTTTGAGCCGCTGAAATCGAAGCGAGCCGCAGGGACAGATCGTCAGCAGGTTCGGGGTCGAGAATTCGATGCCGCAGGCATCGCAGCGGGCAAGTGCGTCGATCTCACGGATGTCGAGTACCGCCTCCTCCGCATGGGTGCCCCTAGCGACCTCGGGGAAGCAAAACGCGATCGCATCGGGAAGGATGCCCGACAGCTTGCCGATTTCCAGCGAGACCCGTTGCACTTTACGCCCGTTGGAGGCCTCGGCGACGAGTTCCACGATATTGCAGGTAATCGCCAATTCGTGCATCGCGCCCTCAACAAATGCGCGGCAATTGCTCGCCGACGAGCATGTCGACAATCCGGTCGCCGCCAAATACGGTGCGCATTGTGACCCGCCCCGGCTCACCGAGCGTCACTCGACCGATTTCCGCTGCGTTACGGCCGAGCCGATGTGCCCGCATGGCCTCGAGAGCGCGTCGCGATTGTTCGGCGGGGACGACGGCGAGGATCTTGCCTTCGTTGGCGAGATAGAGCGGATCAAGTCCGAGAATCTCGTAAAATCCCCGCACTTCGGCGCGTAGCGGCATTGCGGTTTCGTCGATCTCGATTGCGACCTGCGCAGCTTCGGCGATCTCGTTGAGAACAGTGGCGACGCCGCCGCGGGTCGGATCGCGAATGAAGCGGGCGCCGGGCGCGGCGGAGAGCAGCGCCGCGATCAGGTCGTGGAGCGGCGCGCAATCGCTTTCGATTGGGGTCTCCAGCGCCATGTCTCCGCGCGCCCCGAGGATGGCGGCGCCATGGTCGCCGAGCAGGCCATTCACCAGGACGACGTCGCCCGGCCGGGCGCGATGAGCGCCGAGATCAATGCCGGCGGGAATGACCCCGATTCCGGTCGTGGTGATAAAAATCTTGTCGCAGGCTCCTTTGTTCACCACCTTGGTGTCGCCGGTGATGATTTCGACCCCCGCCTCGCGCGCCGTGCTCGCCATCGAACGCGCGATCCGGCGCAACTGATCTATGGGGACGCCCTCCTCGATGATGACCGCACAGGACAGGTAGAGTGGTCGCGCCCCTCCGACCGCGAGGTCGTTGACGGTGCCGCAAACCGCAAGTCGGCCGATATCCCCTCCGGGGAAGGTCAACGGATCGACTACGAAGGAATCGGTCGTGAAGGCGAGGCGATCGCCGTGGCGGGCCAGCGTGGCGAGGTCGACCCGCGCCTGATCGTCGACGGGGGCGAGCAGCGGGTTGTCGAACGCGTCCAGAAAGACGTCGTCGATCAGATCCTTCATCGCCTTGCCGCCTCCGCCATGGGCGAGCGTCACCGTCGGCACGTGAATCTTGTCGCGCGGACGTCTGGAAATGAGAGGGGCGACGTTCATGCCACGCCTTCACTGACCGGGGCCTCGTCTCGGCGCCGCTTTATCCCACCATATTGGTAATAGGCGGAGCAGGCGCCCTCGGACGATACCATGAGGGCGCCGATAGGAGTTTCGGGCGTGCAGGCGCTCCCAAAGACCTTGCACTGCCACGGCTTGATCACTCCCTTGAGGACTTCGCCGCATTGGCACGACTTCGGATCGGCGATTCTGACATCGGGAATGGCGAACTTGCGCTCGGCGTCGAAGCGCCGATAGCTCTCGCGAATCTTCACGCCGGAATGATCGATCGAACCAAGGCCGCGCCATTCGAAGAACTCACGCAATTCATAGACGCGCGCGACGGCGTTCAACGCCGGAGAATTGCCCGCGTCCGGCACGACGCGGGAATATTGATTCTCGATCTCGCAACGGCCTTCCTTGATCTGTCTGAGCACCATCCAGACGGATTGCAGGATGTCGAGCGGTTCGAAGCCCGCAACCACCATCGGCTTTCGATAGAACCGCGATATGAAGTCGTATGGCGCTGTCCCGATCACCATCGAAACATGACCCGGTCCGAGAAAGCCATCGAGGTGCAGGTCGGGACTGTCGAGAATGGCCTTTATCGTCGGGACGATCGTAATGTGATTACAGAAGACGGAAAAATTTTCGATGTTCTCGCGCTCGGCCTGCAACACGGTCAACGCGGTCGACGGCATCGTGGTCTCGAAGCCGAGGCCGAAAAAGACGACCTGGCGCGAGGGGTTGCGGCGCGCCAGAGCGAGCGCATCCATCGGCGAATAGACCATGCGAATATCCGCGCCGTCGGCCTTGGCCTGCAACAGGCTCTTTCGCGAGCCCGGCACCCGCATGGCGTCACCGAACGTGGTGAAGATCACCTCCCGCCGCTCTGCGAGCGCGACGCAATCGTCGACGCGCCCCATCGGGAGCACACATACGGGACAACCCGGCCCATGCACCAACTCGATCGATTTCGGCAGCATCCCCTCGATGCCGTACCGAAAGATCGCGTGCGTGTGGCCGCCGCAGACCTCCATGATTTGAAGGGGCCGGTCATCGGCGATATTCATACCGGCGACGAGACGTTCAATCTCCTTGACCAGCACTTCCGCCCTGGCGCGATCGCGGTATTCATCGACGTATTTCATGCTGCCGACTCCTTCACCGCGGCTGACCCGCGATCATCTGCGAGCAGCGCATGCACGAGGTCCCAAAGAATATGGTATGCCGTGACGTGACATTCCTGGATGCGATGAATCGAACCGGAGGGAACGACCAGGCAATGGTCGCACACGCCCGCGCTCTTCATTTTGCCGCCGTCGCCGCCCGCGAGCCCGATGGTCGCCAACCCCAATTCCTTCGCCTTGGCGAAGGCGGCGATGAGATTCGCCGAGTTGCCGCTGGTGGAAATCCCGACAAGTCCGTCTCCCGCCCTTCCCTGCGCGATGACCTGGCGAACGAAGACGTGTTCGAATCCGACATCGTTGCCGACTGCGGATATCATCGCGAGATCGGCGACGAGGTTGATGGCGGCGAGCGCGGGGCGGCCGGCGGTAATGGGATGGACGAATTCCACCGCGACGTGGGAGGCATCGCAGCTCGAACCGCCGTTGCCCATCGTAAACAGCCGGCCGCTGTGGCGGTAGACCTTGGCCACGGTCTTCGCCGCTTCCACCAGCTCGGACGCCTGGGCTTCGAAGAAGCGCGTGTTGGTTTCGCGCGAATCCCGCGCCTTCTCCGCCACGGAATGAAGCAAAGCCGCTTCCAACCCGAGCGACTCACGATGCGCGCCGTGCAGGAAGGGATAGAGACCCTTGAGTTCGCTTTCGTTGGCCATGAGACAGCGCTCCCTTATTCGGCCGCCGACAATGCGTCGCCGGAGACGCGCATGCTCTCGAGTTCGGCCTGCGCTTCACCCAGCTCCTCGAGTATCGCGAGCGTCTCCGCCGCCTCCGCGGCGTCGATGCGGCTCATCGCGAATCCCACATGCACGAGCACCCATGCGCCGACACAGGCCTCGATCGGATATTGATCGTCGACGATGCAGCTGATGTTGATCTGGCGTCGTACGCCGCAAACATCGACGGTAGCGACCATGTTGCCGGCATCGTCGATTTTCACGATGCATCCGGGAATGCCTAGGCACATGTCATGACCCTTTCGT
>JBAQGU010000865.1:0-9270 GCA_049287975.1 Roseiarcus sp. | reverse complement strand
GAATATTGTCGTTCGGCTTTCTGAAAATCGTCGGCGAGCCGGCGGTAGATCGCGCGATCACTTTCGAAACCGCTATGGACGAAGCGAAGGACAAGGCCAAGGCGGACGAGGCCGCCGCCAAAGGCATCAGCATGCCGAAGGAGGAGCCGGAACCCGAACTCGTCAGCCGCCCTGTGCAGGCCGGTATTGGCCTCTTCACCGGCGTCACGGTTTACAACACCGCGTTCGGCGGACTCTTTGCCCTCGTGTATGCGCTGGCCTATCGCCGCATGGGCGATTTCGGACCAAGAACTACGGCGGCGCTGCTCGCGATTTCGGGCATTGTCGCTGTCTATGTGGTGCCCAACCTGAAATATCCGGCCAATCCGCCATCGGTCGGCGACCCGGAAACGATCACGATGCGGACGCAGCTCTATTTCTCGATGATCGCGATTTCGCTCGCGGCGATGATCGCCGCGTGGATGCTGCGCAATCGCCTTGCGCCCCGGTTTGGCGGATGGAACGCGGCGTTGATCGCCGTCGCCGCCTATGTGGTGGTGGTCGTCGTCGCAGGGCTCGCGCTGCCGAGTGTGAACGAAGTGCCCGAAGCGTTCCCGGCAGTCGTTCTCTGGCAGTTCAGAATGGCCTCGCTCGGCGCGCAGGCGATCATGTGGACGACGATCGGGCTGGGGTTCGGAGCGCTCATGGAACGCGCTCAGGCGACGAGCGGCAGTCGATTGGGGTTCAGGACGGAGGCGTTTTGAGCCGCGCGCGCGGCCTCGCGGGAAGGGAATGACGACGCGCCTCGAATTGATTTGTCACGCCTCGACGGTGGCGGTCCGAACATCGGCGTTTCCCGCCGACGAGCCGCTCGACATTCCGGGCCGGCAAAAGCTGGCCGGCTTGCCGCATCGCACGCGCTACGCCGACAGATATCTGGCAAGTCCCGCTTTGCGGGCTGCTCAAACCGCCAACGCCCTCAAACTCGCGACCACGGTCGAACCGATGTTACGGGATTGCGCCTACGGGAGATGGACAGGCCGCGCGCTCGACGAGGTTCAGGCCGAGGAACCGGCAGCCGTGGCCGAATGGTTGCGCGATCCCGGCGCAGCTCCGCATGGAGGGGAATCTCTGGTCGCGCTGATCGAGCGCGTTGCCACTTGGCTCGACGCGCAGATGGCGACGCCAGGAAAGATCGTGGCCGTCACGCATGCGTCGGTCATCCGCGCGGCCGTTGTTCACGCGATCGAGGCGGCGCCTCGGTCCTTTTGGCGCATCGATGTCGCGCCGCTCTCCATCGCGCGGCTCAGCGCCAACAATGGCCGTTGGACTTTGGTCTCGCTTGCCGCGATGGAAGCAGAGTCGACCGCGCCATGACTGGCGCATGGGCGCGACGGAAAGCGGGAAGCCTTCCCAGGCTTTGCCTCCAGATTGCGGTCGCGGTCTTGCTCGGCGCGCTCCCGTTTTCTGCATGGGCGCACCGCGAAGCGACGGGCCGTGAAGCGCCGGCGGACTCGATTGCCATTCCCAATCTTTCGCACGGTCAGATGGCCGTGATCGCCAACAATCGCGCAGCCATTCTCGATCTCGCGGCGCGGCAGATTCCTACCGATCCCACCATGCGGCGGCTCGAGGGGTTCATCAGCCTGCAGTATTTCGATTGTCTGTGGGGAATGATTCCGGGCAGCGTGGAAGATGAAAGCAGCCCATTCAACGAATGCTCTCACGCCTACCTGGCGGCGACGCGGGCGCTTCTTCTGCATTTGCAGACCATGCCGGGCGACCGCGCGCCCGTCCAGGCGCTCATCGCCAAAATAGAGCGCGAAATGCTGGACAACAGTGCGTCCCTCATCCTGTGTCGTTATAGCGATGAACCGTTCAACACGGCTGAGAGAATTACACCTCGCTGGCGCGATATACCCTTTCACCTTCCAAGCTCAATGACATTCGCGGGATTGATGCTGTTGGTCTCTTGCGCCTGCATTGGCATTCGACAAGTAGGCAGGTCCGCTCGGGCATAATTCCAGAATTACGGACATCGATTTTGAGCCCGAAAATCGGGGGCTTTTGAGAGAACGCGGTACGCTGTGCGCGTCGCGAGCGGGGGCCGCCTGCGTCTGCGACGCTGAGGCTCGACAGAGCGCTTGGTTCTCCGCGCAAAATGCTTTACCTCGGAAACGGACGGTAGGTCGCCCAAGAAACCTTAGCTGACTTCCAATGGCGCTGTACGAGCTTGGCCCGAAGCTCCCCCCGTTCGGTTTGCGCAAAATGCTCTTGCGCGTCCACGGTGATTTATTCACTATACACCGTTATGTGCTTCCTTGGGCCAAATATTACCCTCCAGAGCTTACGAATCTAGAGAAACTCGTCTTGGTGCTGGAAGACAGGCGTTTCCTCCGTCACGTCGGGATTGACCCCAAGTCACTAGCACGGGAACTAACCCGAGCATTGACATTCAAGCGACATGGAGGAGCGAGTACAATAGACATACAATTTGTTCGAACCGCGACGGGGTATAAGAATCGGACTATTAGGCGTAAACTATATGAAATGACGTTGTCGTTAATTATTCAATACCGATACAGCAAGGTTACGATATTGCGTTCATACTTGAATTACGCATTTTTTGGATCAGGCTTAGTTGGTGCAAAACGGGCCGCGTCGAGAATTTTTCGTTTCGACCCATGAAGATTTGACGATAGAACAAACGGCTCTATTGGCTGCGATGTTAGTATATCCGCGGCCACTTAAAGGTGGTCAAATTTGGGAGGCGAACGTCCGCCGGCGGGCGAATTACGGCATAAGAATTTATATCGCTAGCAAACAAAGCTTTGACCAGCTCCCAAGTTGAAAATTTGCTGATATTGTGAATCGTATATTCAATAGCTCGTCCGAAGTAGACATTCCTTCTTTTGTCTTCTACCGCGCTTAGTAAGTTACGTGAGAAAATCCTATGTGCTGCCGTTAGCGTTCCAAGCCTCTTTGTAAATTGCGCGGCCTCGGCGGCCGAGGAATTTTCGCCAGTTCGACGCCGCCGTACGGCTGCCTCTAGCTGCGTCCGTATCGATTGAAACGGATTATGAATCGTATCTTCAAGAGCTTTCGTGAAACTATAATGGGCATAAATTGTTAATCTTGCATAGAAGGATCCCAGCTTCTCATTCCATTGAGAGATAGCGCTATCATAGCTCACGAGGCGCTCATCGACGGTGCCAAGTTCTTGATATTTAACAACCCAAAACAGTCGATTTGTCTGATACAAGCGAACGGCTATCGCACTAGATAGCTCAGGAAATAACTCTCTTAACGCGATATACTCTTTTTCTTGCCCCAAAAATTGTTGCTGCCGAACCCACGTCCGATGCTGCCACCGCTGCAGCAGGAAATTACCAACTACCGTGAGCAAGACGAAACTTAGCACTATTTTCCAAAACTCACTCATTGGGAGCACCTTTTTATGGTCTAAAAGTCTAAAGAACGCTTGCGGCGGGCTCAGACGAAGCTTCCCCGTCCTCCGTTCAATCACGCCGACAAAGTACAAAATCCCACCATCGAGTAAGAGAAGATGCGCTCTTCGCTGTTAGGGAGGTCAGCGACGCCGAACGGTTTCGTCACGAGGGGCCATCACTCTTCGCTCTTGCCAACCATCCAGATCGTTCTTACCACGGCGCGCTATTCTTGTCGTGATATCGCGGCTTCTCCGGTGCTTCTGCGGACCAACGGTCGGACCCAAATCCTCCGCCGCCGCGACTTCGCGAACGTGTCGAACGCGACCGCGAGCACGATGTCACGCCGATCACGATTTGCTGGATGTAGGACGATACGTTCACCAGCACGAGGCCATTGAGCAGCACGCCGATCGGGAGCGAGCCGACTACGACGCCGAAGATTGTTCGCCTTCGAGGCCGGAGACCGCGCCGCTTCGGGGCGGCGTAGGCCGGCAGGCCGCAGCGAAATTTTCTTGCCAATTGTCAATTTACGCTATACAGAGAGTTTAAATGATCCAAAGTTTCAAGCATAAGGCGTTGCGTCGTCTCTTCGAACGCGACGACCGGAGCGGGCTTGCCGCGGAACACGTCGAAAAAATCAGGCTGATCCTGCTCGCGCTCCACGGCGCGGACGAAATCGAGGCGATGAACCTCCCGACTTTTCGCTTGCACCCGCTAAAAGGCGACCTCTGGGGCCACTGGTCGGTCACGATCCGCGCGAACTGGCGGATTGTCTTTCGGTTCGAAAACGGGCACGCGCTCGACGTCGATCTTACGGACTATCACTAGGATGAGCAGAATGCAGATGAAGAACCCGCCGCATCCCGGTCTCCTTGTCCGGAACGAACTCGAGGGGCTCGGCGTACCGGTGGCGGAGGCGGCGAAGGCCCTGGGAGTCACGCGGCAGGCGCTGTACAACGTCATCAACGGGAAGACCGGGATCACTCCGGAAATGGCGATCCGCTTGGCCAAAGGGATCGGCGGAACCGCCGAGGCCTGGTCACGGATGCAGCTGACCTACGATTTGGCGCGGTTGCCCAAGGAAGAAATCAAGGTCACCAAGCTCGAGCCGCGGCAATCGGTGTCCATCTGAGGCCGACGTCAGCCTCACCGCCCCTCAAATTCTCCTCCGCCGCGACTTCGCGAACGTGTCGAACGCCACCGCGAGCACGATGATCACGCCGATCACGATTTGCTCGATGTAGGACGACACGTTCATCAGCACGAGGCCGTTGAGCAGCACGCCGATCAGGATCGAGCCGATCACGGCGTCGAAGATTGTTCGCCTTCGAGGCCGGAGGCCGCGCCGCTTCGACGAGGAACCCTGCTAGTTGCGGCGACTCGTCCGAGCGACTAACTATCTATGCGCGGTCTCGAAACAAGGACTTTAGGGAGGCAGGGGATGATGGTCCCGCACGAGCCTTGGCTCGTGGCGCTATCGGTAGGGATTGCCGTTCAAGGCAGCTTCGTCGGCCTGTCGCTGGCGCGGGAATTGGACAGCGCCGAAGGATTTCGCCGGCGCCTCCTCTTGGCCGGAGCGTCGTTGACATTGGCGACGGGCGTTTGGTCGATGCATTTTGTCGCCATGCTGGCGGCGAATTTCCCCAGCGCGATCGATTATCTCGTTCTGCCGACATTGTTGTCGTTCCTCATCTGCGTGATCGTGGTGGGCGTGGGCGTCTATGTCGCGCATGCCCCGGGACCGCCCGCCCTCCGCATCGGCGCGGGCGCGATCGCGATGGGGCTCGGGATCAGCCTGATGCACTATGTCGGGATGTCGGCGGTGCATCTGGCGGGACCGACGTATCAGGAGACCCCCTATGTCGTCGCCTCGGTGATCGTGTCCGTCGGGGCGAGCGGCTTCGCACTCTGGGTGCTGGATAGCCGACCGACCAAGGCCGGCATTTCGATCGGCGCACTGGCGCTCGGTCTGGCGATCTCGGGCATGCATTACACCGCCATGGCGGGCATGCGGCTCGATCCGCGATGCTTCGACGTCGCCAGCTTCGTCGGCGCGGATTCCGCGCTGTCACGCAACACCTTGGCGTTGCTGACCACCTTTGTCGCCTTCGGAGTGTCCGGGGCCTTCCTGCTCTCGCTGGTCCCGGATCGAGGCGCTCGCGCCCTCGAGGCGCCGCAGAGGATCGCCGCGCCCGCCGCACTCCCGTCCAGTTCGCCCGAACCCGCGGTCATTTCCGCCGACCAGCCACTCGCGTCCGCGGCGCACCCGATGGCGATCCGCGTCGAGAAGGACGGACGCTGGCGGGATATTGCGCTCGAGGACATTTTTGCCGTCCGCGCCAACGCGCATTACACCTACATCTATGATGGCGAGCAGGAATATTTCTGCAATCTGTCGATCAGCGCCGTGGCGGCTCGGCTCGACCCCGCGCTGTTCCTGCGCGTTCATCGCAGTCATATCGTCGCTGTCCGGCGAATCGCCCGCGTGAAGCGCGCCGGCGAGAACGGGATCGCGGAACTGGGGACCCCGGTGCGGTGCAGCATACCGATTGCGCGCGCACACTATCGCGAGGTCAAACAGCTCATCAAGGCGATCGCGGGCTGAAAAGACAGCCGCAATTCATGAACTGCGTCAGTAGCGCTGACGCAGTTCGTGCGCCCATGCCCACCATTGGCGCCATTTTCGGGCGCCCAGTTTATGCGCCGTTGATTGTGCGCCGCACACGGCGCGATCTTGTCGGAAGCGCGAATCCGCGATCGCGGACGCTTCGGGAGGACGCACTTGATAACAGGCGCCTTTGACTATCACCGGCCCGCCGACCTGACCGAGGCGATCCGTCTATTGAGCCGGCTCGACTCGGACGCCCGCGTCATCGCCGGAGGCCACAGCTTGATTCCGATGATGAAGCTGCGGCTCGCCATGCCCAGCCATCTCGTCGATCTCGCCGCTATCGCTGAATTGAAAGGCGTGCGCGTCGAGGGCGACGAAATCGTCATCGGCGCGATGACGACGCAGCATGAGATCATAGGAAGCGAGTTGCTGGCGGTGCGAGCCCCGATCCTGAAGGAAGCGGCGACGCAGATCGCCGACCCGCAGGTGCGCTACATGGGCACGATCGGCGGCAATGTCGCCAACGGCGACCCTGGCAACGACATGCCCGGCGTGATGATGGCCCTGGACGCGAGCTACGTGTTGCGCGGCCCCGACGGCGAGCGCGGGGTTGCCGCGCGCGATTATTACCAGGGCGCCTACACGACCTCGGCGTCGCCGGGCGAAATCCTGACCGCGATCCGCATCAAGGGCCCGCCCGCGGGGCACGGCTGGGCTTATGAAAAGCTGAAGCGCAAGGTCGGCGACTACGCGACCGCCGCGGCGGCGGTGATCCTCACTGTCTCCGGCGGCAAGATCGCGACCTGTGCGATCGGCCTGACCAATGTCGCGGACACCGCGCTGTTCGCCAAGGACGCCGCCCAGGCCGTGATCCAAACCGTCGCTGACAGGGCGAGCCTCGCGAAGGCGTCCGCCGCCGCGGAGGCGATCACGTCCCCCGCCGCCGACGGCCGCGGCTCGGCGCAGTATCGCACCAAGATGGCGGGAGTCATGACCGCCCGCGCCCTGAGCCGCGCCTTCGCGCGCGCGAAATCCTGAGGGAGCCGAAATGTCGAAATCCAACGTCAGCATGAAGGTCAACGGCAAGGCCGTCTCGGCGGAAGTCGAGTCACGCGTCCTGCTGATCCATTATTTGCGCGAAAACCTCGGCATCACCGGTCCGCACATCGGTTGCGAAACCACGCATTGCGGGGCCTGCACCGTCGATCTCGACGGCAAGTCGGTAAAATCCTGCACGATTTTCGCGGTGCAGGCAGAGGGCGCCGAGGTGCTGACGATCGAAGGCATGGCGGCCGCCGACGGTAAGCTGCACGTGTTGCAGGAAGCCTTCCGCGAGATGCACGGACTCCAGTGCGGCTATTGCACGCCGGGCATGATCGTGCGCGCCCATCGGCTGCTGCAAGAGAACCCGGCCCCCACCGACGCCGAAATTCGGATGGGCATTTCGGGCAATCTCTGCCGCTGCACGGGCTATCAAAACATCGTCAAGGCCATCCAATACGCCGCCGCGAAAATCAATGGCGTCGAATATAAGGAAGCCGCGGAATGAACGCTCCTGCCACTCCGTCGTCCCTCGAACGCGCCGAAAAACTGCAAGGCATGGGCTGCAAGCGCAAGCGCGTCGAGGACGTCCGCTTCACGCAAGGGCGCGGCAATTATGTCGACGACATCAAATTGCCCGGCATGCTGCACGGCGATTTCCATCGCTCCAGCCACGCCCACGCGCGCATTCTGAAGATCGACACGTCGAAGGCGAAGGCCGTGCCCGGCGTCCTCGCAGTGCTCACTGCCGAAGACCTGAAAGGCGTCAACCTCGCGTGGATGCCGACGCTGGCGGGCGACGTGCAGATGGTGCTCGCCGACGGCAAGGTTTTGTTCCAGAACCAGGAAATCGCGTTCGTCGTCGCGACCGACCGCTACGCCGCCGCCGACGGCGCCGATATGGTGGAGGTCGAATACGAAGACCTGCCGGTCGTCGTCGATCCGTTCAAGGCGATGGACGCGGACGCGCCCGTCCTGCGCGAGGATATCAAGGACAAGAAGGACGGCGCCCACGGGCCGCGCAAGCATCCCAACCACATTTTTAATTGGCAGGTCGGCGACAAAGACCTGACCGACGCCGCTTTCCTCAAGGCCGAGGTCGCCACCAAGGACCTCCTCGTCTATCAGCGCGTGCACCCGTGCCCGCTCGAGACCTGCCAATGCCTGGTGAGCTTCGACAAGATCAAGGGTGAAATCACCATCTACGGCACCTTCCAGGCGCCGCATGTCATCCGAACCGTCGTCGCTCTGATCTCCGGCCTGCCAGAGCACAAGATTCACGTGATTTCGCCAGACATAGGCGGCGGTTTCGGCAACAAGGTCGGCGCCTATCCCGGCTATATCTGCTCGGCGGTCGCCTCGATCGTCACCGGTCTGCCGGTCAAATGGGTCGAGGATCGAATCGAGAACCTCTCGACGACCTCGTTCGCGCGCGACTATCACATGACCACCGAGATCGCGGCGACCCGCGACGGCCGGGTCACTGGCCTGCGCGTGCATATCATGGCCGACCACGGCGCCTTCGACGCCTGCGCCGATCCGTCGAAATGGCCGGCGGGCTTCGCCAACATCGTCACCGGCTCCTATGATTTCCCGGTCGCACATCTTTCCGTCGACGGCGTCTACACCAACAAGGCGCCGGGCGGCGTCGCCTATCGCTGCTCGTTCCGGGTCACCGAAGTCGCCTATGCGATCGAGCGTGCGATGGACATCATGGCGCGGAAGCTCGGCATGGACCCCGTCGAGTTTCGCATGAAGAATTTCATCAAGCGCGAGCAGTTCCCCTACCAGTCAGCGCTCGGATGGGAATACGATTCGGGCGACTACCATACCGCGATGCAGAAGGCGCTCGACGCGACAGGCTACGCGGAGCTGCGCGACGAGCAGAAGGCCAAGCAGGAAGCCTTCAGGCGCGGCGAAACTCGTGAACTGATGGGCATCGGCGTCGCCTTCTTCACCGAGATCGTCGGCGCGGGGCCGTCGAAGAACTGCGACATTCTGGGCATCGCGATGTTCGATTCCGCCGAGATCCGCAACCACCCGACCGGCCGCGTGCTCGGGCGGATGGGCTCGAAGAGCCAGGGCCAGGGCCACGAGACGACCTGGGCGCAGATCATAGCCACCGAGATCGGCATTCCTGCCGATGACATCGCGATCGAGGAAGGCAACACCGACACCGCGCCCTACGGG
>JBAQGU010000864.1:0-3078 GCA_049287975.1 Roseiarcus sp. | reverse complement strand
CGCTCGATGAGCGCGATCGAGGCCGCGGGGCCCCAGGTCCCCGCGGCATAAGGGCGCGGCGGTTCGCCCACTTGGCTCCAGGCCTCGCGGATCGGATCGATGAAGCGCCACGCCGCCTCGACCTCGTCGCGGCGCATGAAAAGCGCGGCATTGCCGCGGATGGCGTCCATCAACAATCGTTCGTAGGCCTCCGGGGAAGGCATCGAGAAGGTCTCGGCGAAACTCATGTCGAGCGGCACGTGTTGCAGCCGCATGTTACCCGAACCCGGGTCCTTGATCATCAGCCAGAGCTTGATGCCCTCGTCCGGCTGCACCCGAATGACGAGACGATTGGCGGGTATGCCGTCGGAGCCCATTTCGAAGATCGCGTGCGGGACGCGACGGAAGCCGACCTCGATCTCGGAATATCGCTGCGGCAGCCGCTTGCCCGTGCGGAGGTAGAAGGGAACGCCGGCCCAGCGCCAATTGGCGACGCTGACCTTCAGCGCGACGAAGGTCTCGGTATCGCTCGTTTCCTTCCCGATGTCCTGCAGGTAGGAAGCGGCCGGGGCGCCCTCGACGAAGCCGGCGCGATATTGGCCGCGGACGGTGGTGGTCGAAACGTTGGAATCGTCGATCCGGGTCAGCGATTTCAGCACCTTCAGCTTTTCATCGCGCAGCGCGTCGGCCTCCAGCGAAGAAGGCGGCTCCATCGCGACCAGACACAGCAGCTGAAGCATGTGGTTCTGGACCATGTCCCGCAAAGCGCCGGATTGGTCATAATAGGCCCCGCGCCCTTCGACGCCCAACGTCTCCGCGACCGTGATCTGCACATGATCGATGTAGGCGTTGTTCCACAGCGGCTCGAGCAACGCATTGGCGAAGCGCAAGGCCATCAGGTTCTGAACAGATTCCTTGCCGAGATAATGGTCGATGCGGAAGATGCTCTTTTCAGGGAAGACGGCGCCGATCGCGTCGTTGATCGCCGCGGCGCTCGCGCCGTCCCGGCCGATCGGCTTTTCCACGATGATTCGCGAACGCGGCGTCGCCAAGCCCGCAGCGCCCAGACGCTTGGCGATCGGCCCGAACAGATCGGGCCCGGTCGCCATGTAATAGGCGCGGGTGCGCTCGTCCGCGCCGAGCAACTCCTTGAGGTTGTCCCACCCCTCATCGCTGGTGGCGTCGACCTCGAGATGTTCGAGCCGACGCATGAAGCGATCGATCGCCGGGCTCGCGTCGGCTTCGTTGTACTTCGTCAAGGCCTCGTGGACCGACCGGCGAAACGCGTCTAACGGCAGCGGCCGTCGCGAGACGCCGATGACGCGCGTCGGGTCCGTGAGCTGTTCGTTCATGTCGCGATGAAACAGCGCGGGGTAGAGTTTCCGATAGGCGAGGTCGCCGGTGCCGCCGAACACGACGACATCGAAAGGATCGACCTTGGGGAATTTCGCCGCCATTTCAACCTCACGAGTTAGCGGGGGGCGCCGGACCGCTGGGCATCGCTTCAGCCCGATCCGTTGAGCGCGTCCTTAAACAACACTTCGCGGTCGCGCGCAAAGTTCTTGATCAGCGGGAGGGCGGCGCCGCCGATAGCGCGCGCATCCGCGCCGACGACGCCGGAGATGATCTTCACGTCGGACAGGCCGCGTCGGTCGAGCGTTTCGACTTGTGCGGCGACCCGGAGGCAGAGCTTCTGGCGAACTTCGATCGGCATCGCGCCGTCGATGACGATCGCCGCGACGTCGATGACTGAAATCGCGGCCATCGAGGCCTGGGCGAGCGCGAAAGAGGCGTCCTCGATCCAGCGCTCGAGATGCGGTCCGAAGTCGTCCCACCTCTCGGGCGTTCGCCACATCGACGAGGGGTCGCGTCCCGCCGCTTCGAGAAGTCGCTCGAGTTGGTAGAGCGAAGCGTGCGCGATCAATTGCATAGTCGCGCCGCCGCCGGGCTCGCGAGCGGCGATTGGCATCGATCCCAGCGCCGCGGCGTTGCCGGTTCGGCCGGTGTAGAGGGCGCCGTCCAGGACCAGTCCGCCGCCCAAGAACGAGCCGAGAAAAAAATACAGGAAATCGCGCTGGCGCCAGGCTTCGCCGAAGAAGAATTCGGCCGCGCAGGCCGAGGTCGCGTCATTGCAGAGCGTAACGGGGAACCCGGAGAGTCGACCGACTTCCTCCAGGATCGAAAACGAACGCCATACCTCCATCGCGCCAGGCGGTGCGCCGATTTCGGCCGACCAGTTCCATAGCTGAAACGGCGAAGCGATGCCGAGACCGGCGATGCGTCGCAACTGCGCCGGCGTCAGGGCGCCATGGATCGACGGGAGCGCGCCCCTTACGAAATTCAGGACGAGGTCGGGCGTCGGATAGGCAAACGTCTCGCGCGCCCGGCGACGGACGATCCCGCAAAAATCGATCAAGACGAGATCGCAGCTGCGACGTCCGATCTTCAGTCCGAGCGAAAAGGCGCCTTCCGGATCGAGCGAAAGGGGGACCGTTGGCTGACCGACCCGCCCGCGCATGGGCGCCTCGCGACGCAGCAAGCCGTCGGCCTGAAGCCGATTCATGATGGCGGAGGTCGATTGGACGGAAAGGCCGGTCATTCTCGCGACTTCGATCTTGGAAAGCCGTCCGAACCGTCGCGCCAGCGAAAGAATCAGCCTTTCGTTGTAGAGACGCACGCCCGTTTGATCTGCGCCGCTCGCCATCGAAATCGGCGCAGACGCGGTATTGGGCTCGACCGTTCCCGGCATGCGCTCCTCGATCGTCCGGCCCTGGCTGCGCGAATGGGCCTCGCGCTGGCGGCCCCGCAAGAGCGAGGCCATTTCATTGGGTGTGACAATGGGGGGGCCGAGGCGATAAGTCAATAATAAATCAGGCCGCTTGAATTATCCGTTGACTTTCGCCTCGATGTTTGTCGTTATAGAAAAGCGACGACGTGGACTCGGCTTCTGAAGAGGCGGGTCGGCGTTTCGCCAAACAGGCGCGAAGCGCTTCGTCATATATTGCTCTCGGAGGAACAAATGTCCAAGAAGTTCGGATTTTTCACGACCGCCGCCGTCGCGGCGCTCGCCATCGGCCTGATGAGCTCTCCAACCTACGC
>JBAQGU010000863.1:0-3296 GCA_049287975.1 Roseiarcus sp. | reverse complement strand
GTCGAGAGCCGCTCGGCGCCGCGGAGCACGAGAAGTCTGAGCAAATAATGGGAGGACCAAAATATGCGCAAATCCATCGTCGTGGCCGGCGTTGTCTCCGCGTTCGCACTTTTCGCGGGCGCGGCCGAGGCCGATCCGCTGAACATCGTATTCACACATCACTCTTCGGCCTCAAATCCGTTCTGGCAGGCCGTGAAAAAAGGCTTCGACGACGCCTGCGGCAAGATCCAGGCGAATTGCCAGATGATCTTTACGCAGACCGAAGGATCGGTCGAGCAAGAGGTCGCCAATCAGCAGGCGGCCCTCGCGCGCAAACCCGATGCATTGATCACGACGCTGGTCGACAACAAGGCGTTCGTCGCCAACCTGAAGGAGGCCAAAGAAAAGGGCGTGATCGTGATCGCCTCCAATGTCGATGCGACCGAAGGGCCCGAACTCGAGCTTCGCCAGGCCTTCGTCGGGCAGAATTTCATTCCGGCGGGCACGACGCTGGGACGGCGGATGGCGGCGTTGTTCCCGAAGGAAGGCCCGATCCGCGTGCTCGTCGGGGTCAACGCGCCCGGCCAGAACTGGTCGGAACAGCGGGCCAAGGGGATCATGAACGGGCTGGAGGAATTCAAAAAGGCCAATCCGGGACGCGAAATCGTGATCGACCGGCAGGACGTCAGCGCCGACGGCGCCGTCGTGACGGATCGCGTCGGCGCCTATCTCAGCGCCCATCCAGACACGACCGCCTATATCGAGACCGGGCTGTGGCACTCCAACGTCGCGCGCATGTTGAAGGATCGCAATATTCCGCCTGGGAAGATTCTGCTCGGCGGTTTCGACCTCGCCGCGCAAGTGATCGAGCAGATGAAGGCCGGTTACATCCAGGTCGAGATCGATCAGCAGCCCTATGAGCAGGGCTTCCTGCCGGTGATGCAGGTCTATCTGGAGAAGAACATCGGATTAGCTCCGGCCGATATCGACACGGGCGAAGCGGTGTTCACGCCGGAAGCCGCGGATTCGCTGATGGGTCTTGCCAAGAAGGGTCTTCGCTAAATGGACTAGTTCGACGCGTCGTTCGAACTGAGGGGGCGTTCCCCTCTCCCCGCCTCTTTGCGGGGAGAGGTGGGGTGAGGGAGTAGCCCGACCGTTGAAACCGCACGACCATCTGTTCAACTCGTAGTCATCTGAAGGGTTTGCGGTTAGTTGAACAGGCGCGGCCAATCACCCGAGCCCCTCACCCGACCTCTCCCCGCGAAGCGGCGGGGAGAGGAGTAGCGGCAGGGGCGTAAAGCTCTCGCCGGAACTGGCGATCCTATCAGTGAGGAAGAGCCGTTGTGAGGAACCTGTTCCGAATTTACCTCGAAAAGCCGGAGCTGGCAGGTTTTGCGCTGCTCATCCTGCTCGCGATCGTGTTCGACGCGCGCTCCGGCGGCGCCTTCCTTTCTCCTGACAACCTTCGCGGAATGCTGGGCCTGCTGCCGGAGGTCGGGCTGGTGTCGATCGGCGTCGCCATCCTCATGATCTGCGGCGAATTCGATCTTTCCGTCGGCTCGACGTTCGCGCTCACGCCGATGGTCACATCGCTGCTGATCATCTCGGATGTGCCCGCCTTTCTCGCGGTCGTGCTCGGGCTCCTCGTCGCCGCGGCGATCGGTCTCCTCAACGGGTTCATCACTCTCACCTTCGCGATACCGAGCTTCATCACGACGCTGGGCATGTTGTTCATCGTGCGTTCGCTGACCGTCGTTATCTCCGGCGGTTTCCCGCCGTTGCTGCCCGATGAGCTCTCGACCGGAATTTTCACCCAATTCGTCGGACCGGGCGGATTGTTCCGCGCCTCGTTCGTCTGGTTCGTCGCGATCGCGCTGATCGCCTCGGCGATGCTGGACCGGTCCAATCTCGGCAATTGGATCCGCGCGACCGGCGGTCAACTGGAAGCCGCCGGCGCGATGGGCGTTTCGGCGCGTCGCGTCAAGATCTTCTGCTTCATCCTCTGCTCGACGCTGGCGGGGTTCGGCGGCGTGATCCAGGTCTTCCGCCTCCATTCGCCGCTGCCCTCGATCGGCGAAGGGCTCGAGCTGCAGGCCGTCGCCGCCGCGGTGATAGGGGGCACCGCCCTGACCGGGGGCGTTGGCACCGTGCTGGGCGCCATCGTCGGCGCCCTGTTGATCCGCGTGATCGACAACGGCCTCGTCATGACCCAGGTCGACGCCGGCTGGTTCAAATTCGCCGTGGGCACGCTGACCATTCTGGCGGTGATCGCCAATTCCTGGCTCGGCCGCACGGCGCGCAGCATCAAGATGGAGACGCCCGCATGAACGAGGCGGCCAGCGCGCTGGCGTCGGCGAACCGCGTCGCGGCATCCGAGACCCCCATCATCGAATGCCGGGGCTTGCAGAAATGGTATTCGGGCGTTCACGCGCTGAAGAACGTGAGCCTGAAAATTCGTCGCGGGGAAATTCTCGGCCTCGTGGGCGACAACGGCGCGGGCAAATCGACGCTGATCAAGATACTTTCGGGCGTGCTTCGGCCGGATTCCGGTCTGACTCTGGTCGAGGGCGCCGAGGTCGAGATCCGCAACCCCAAAGACGCGATGCGGCTCGGCATAGAGACCATCTATCAGTATAATTCGATGGTTCCGACCATGAGCATAGCGCGCAACCTGTTCATCGGCCGAGAGCCGCTGAAATGGTCGCTGTTCGGCATCGGCGCGATGGATCTCGAGTCCATGCGCGAACAAAGCATCAGGGCGATAGCCAATGTCGATCTACATGTGCGCTCGCCCGACGCGCGCGTCGGTGAATTGTCGGGCGGACAGCGCCAGGGTATCGCCATCGCGCGAGCCATGAACTTCAAATCGAAAGTGCTGATTCTCGACGAGCCGACCAATCACCTCTCCGTCAAGGAGACGATGAAGGTGATTGGTTTCGTGAAGGGGTTGAAGGCGCAGAACCTCACCGGCGTCTTCATCTCGCACAATATGCAGCACGTCTTTCAGTCCTGCGACCGAGTCGTGGCGATGGCGCGCGGCGAAATCGTCTTCGACAGCCCGATCCACGAGACGTCGATCGAGCAGGTGCACGAATTCCTATGAACGACGCTGGCGGCAGGATGACTGACGCTCTCTCGTCAGGCCGCGACTGTCGAACGCGACAACCAAATTTGGAAATCAACGCACCGCGAGAGGATCGCTTTCAGATAAAAATCCGATGATTTCCCAGAAGAACTGCATGCGGTTTTTCTCGAGCATGACGGTATGCGTGCCCTCGCCCAACTCGACGAATCTCTTGTAGGGGACATTCGTCAGT
>JBAQGU010000862.1:0-8690 GCA_049287975.1 Roseiarcus sp. | reverse complement strand
GTCAGCGAGGCGCCGTTGACGATCGGCACGCCGGGCTCGTAGCCGGCGACGAGGTCGCGCACGACAAGCGCGCTCACGGGCTCCCGCCCAAATAGGCCTCGATGACGGCGGGATCGCGCGCGACTTCCGCGGGGGCGCCCTTGGCGAGCCGCCGGCCGCTCGCCATCACGATGACGCGGCCGCAGAGCCGCGCCACCATGTCCATGTTGTGCTCGATGACGAGGAACGTCACCCCGCGCCGGTTGATCTCGACGATGCGCTCGATGATGGTCTCGAGCAGGGTGGGGTTCACGCCCGCCCCCGGCTCGTCCAGCAGGATGATCGATGGCTCGGCCATCAGCACTCGCGCGAGTTCGAGCAGCTTGCGCTGGCCGCCCGAAAGCGTGCGCGCGGGCTCGCGGGCGAGGCGCGAAAGCGTCATGAAGTCGAGCCATGCCATCGCCTTTTCCAGCGTTTCGCGCTCCTCGCGCGCCACGCGGCCGGCGCTGAGCCAATTCGGAAGGATGCGCTCGCCGAATTGAGATTGCCGGCCCAGCATGACGTTCTCGACCAGGGTCATGTCAGGGAAGGGGCGCGGAATCTGGAACGTCCGCCCGAGCCCCATCCCGATCCGGCGATGGGCCGGATCGGCCTGCGCTGTGCGGCCGTCGATGAGAACGCGGCCGGAATCCGGACGTTGACTGCCGGCGAGCAGATCGAACATCGTCGTCTTCCCCGCGCCGTTGGGGCCGATCAGCCCAGCGATTTCGCCGGCTCGTACGGCAAGCGAAACGCCGTCCACCGCGACGAAGCCGCCGAACCGCTTGACGACGCTATCCGCGATGAGAACGGCCGAATTCCCCTCCCCGTCCTTACGGGGAGGAGTCGGGGGTGGGACACGCGCCGGTTCACCAAGCTCCAAAGCCGTCCGTCCCTCTCGCGCCTCGAAGAGTCCCACCCCCGGCCCCTCCGCGCAAAGAGGCTTGGAGGGGGGTACGCGGTAGCATTCTGCGATCCCCAACTTTCCGCTTTTAACTCTGGCCAAAACCAGTGATGATCGCAATAGCTCGAGCCGCAAACCTGTGAGACCTGTAAAAATGCGCGGCGTGTTGGAAATGGCGGGGCGTCGGCCATGCGGACGCCTTGAGGCCAAATGTCGACAGTCATGACCGACGACGATCATTTCGACCTATACGACCTACGCGTCGAAGTCGTCGCGCCGCCGAATGCGCGGCTCTATTGCGGCGCTGTTCCCGGCGATTATTTCGAGCTCCGCGGCGAGATGCTCACCCTGCCGCCAGGGCAGGGCATGTCGATCTATTCGATCGCGTCCGTGATCCCGTTTCTGGCGGCGAAGCAGCGTCCTACCCATCCCCATGACTGGATGACCAGCGACGCGGAAATTGCCTGTCCCGATCCGAATTGCCCCAGCCGGCTGCGCATCACGCGCATGGGGCTCAGGCGCTTCAGTCACTCGGAGACGACGGCCGCGCCGCTGCCGGGACCGGAGCCGAAATGACCGGCGTCGCGAGGATCGAACTTCGCCCGGATTACGAAATCACCCGCGTCATTCGCGGCGGCTGGCAGCTCGCGGGCGGGCATGGGGCGATCGACCGCGAAGCCGCGATCGACGATCTCGTCGCGGCGTTCGACGCCGGCGTCACGACGTTCGACTGCGCCGACATCTATACCGGCGTCGAGGAATTGATCGGCGCGTTCCGTGCGCGGCTGGCCGATCTGCGCGGCTCCGACGCCGTGAAGGCGGTCAAGGTTCACACCAAGCTCGTGCCGGATCTGGCGGCGCTCGCGCATATCGACAAAGCCTATCTCGAGCGCATCGTCGATCGTTCGTTGCGCCGCCTGCGGGTCGAACGTCTCGACCTCGTCCAGTTCCACTGGTGGAGCTATGCGACGCCGGGCCTTGTCGATGCGGTTCGCGCGCTCGACGAGATGAGGCGCGCCGGCAAGATCCGGCATCTCGGCCTCACCAATTTCGATACGGCGCACGTGCGCGAGATCGTCGCCTCGGGCGCGGAGATATTGAGCATGCAGGCGCAATATTCCGTGCTCGACCAGAGGCCTGCGAGCGGCCTCGCCGCGCTCGGCGCCGAACACGGCGTCTGGCTCTTCTGCTACGGCTCGGTGGCCGGCGGCTTCCTCAGCGACCGTTGGCTCGGCGCCTCGGAGCCGCCGGCGCCGTTCGAAAACCGCTCGCTCGTCAAATACAAGCTGATTATCGACGATTTCGGCGGCTGGGAGCTGTTTCAGGAGCTGTTGCGGACGCTGCGGCGCGTCGCGGATCGCCACGGCGCCGATATCGCGACGATCGCCAGCCGATGGGTTCTCGACAAGCCTCGCGCCGCCGCCGTGATCGTCGGCGCCCGCAACCGTGCACACGTCGGCGACAACGCCGCGATAACCTCGCTCGATCTCTTCGCCGAGGACAAGGCCGAAATCGAAGCGGCAATCGCGCGGCGGCGAGGCCCGCTCGGCGACGTTTATGAGTTGGAGCGCGATTTGACCGGGCGCCACGGCTCGATCATGCATTATAACAACAACGCGAAGACCCGATGAAGGAGGGCGTGATGGTTGCGAAATGGCTGGCGACGACGGCGGCGCTGGCGCTGACGCTGGGCGTGACGGCGGCGCGCGCGGATTGCACGATCACGGTCGGCCTGGTGATGGAGCTGACCGGGCCCGCCGGCGAATATGGTCAGGCGGGCGCGAAGTCGGTCGAAATGGCATTCCGCGACCTCAACGACGCCGGCGGACCGCACGGCTGCAAGCTCGTCACCGACACGCGCGACTCGCAGAGCGCGGGCAATGTCGCGGTCGACGTCGCGACGCAGCTGGTGCAGGTCAAGAAAGTGCCCGTGTTGATCGGCGGCATCATTTCCTCGGTCACTATACCGATCCTGACCTCGGTGACCGCACCGGCGAAAGTCGTGCAGGTCTCGCCCGCGTCCTCCTCGCCGACGCTCACCGCGCTCGGTCGCGAGGGCAAGACCAACGGCATCTTCTTCCGCACCATCACTTCCGATGCGCTGCAGGGGGTCGCGGCGGCGAAATATGCCCTCGATCAGGGTTTCAAGAAAATCGCCGTCATCCACGTCAACAACGATTTCGGCGCCAATCTCTACAAGGAATTCGCGCGCGCCTATAAATCGCTCGGTGGCGTGATCGTTTCGGTCACGCCCTATAACGAGAAGCAGTCGAGCTATCAGGCCGAGGCGACGGCGGCGATGGCGGGCGACCCCGACGGTCTCTATCTCGTCTCGACGCCGGTCGACGGCGCGACGATCGCGCGGGCCTGGATTTCGCAAGGAGGCGTCGCCAAGTTCCTGCTCAACGACGGCATGAACAGTCCCGACTTCATTTCCAGCGTCGGCGCCAAATATCTCGCCGACGCCTACGGGACTTCTTCCGGCACCAGCCCGACGGCCTCGACCGAATATTTCAACGCCAACTATAAAGCGTTCTCGGGGGGCATCGATCCCGCCAACCCGGCGGCGGACCGTTCTTACGACGCGGGCGCCATCGTCGGGCTGGCGATCGCCGCCGCGCCGACCCAGGATCCGCTCGCCATTCGCGACGCGATCTACAAGATCGAAGACCCTGCCGGGGCGGTGATCCATGCCGGCAAGGCGGATTTCGCCAAGGCGCTCGGGCTTTTGAAAGAAGGTAAGCCGATCCGCTATGAAGGCGTGATCGGCCCGGTCTCGTTCGACAAATACGGCGACATCACCGGCCCGTTCCGACTCTGGAAAATCGTCGACGGCAAGGTGACGACGACGGGCGAGATGAGCACCGACGAAGTCAACGCACTGATCGCCAAGATCGCCAAGTGAGGCGGCTCATAGCGCTGGTGCGGAAGCATGCGCCCGTTCACCGTCATGGCCGGGCATAGCCTGTCGAAGGACGGGCGGTTCTTCCGAACGCCCTATGCCCGGCCGTCCGCGTCTCCAATCACATCGCCGGTTCGCATTCGATCACGCTCAGGCTCGCCTCCTATTTTTTGTGAGGCCCACAAAGTCTGGGAGCGGCGATCGAGGGTTCGCGCGTTTGACGACTTGCCCTAATTTGCGCACCGCGAAGCCTCCCGGCGACGGTGCTCTTTGATTATTTGGCGCGCCGCGAAACGATACCTCTATATTCATCAATTTTCGACGACTTTTGGTCGTCGTACCCGGCCCGTAGGTCGGCTCGGGGTCGTTACAGTTAGCCCAGCTTGAACGGCGAGGTTCCGCCAGGAAGCGACCTTCGCCAGCCGTCAGAAACCGGACCTTTAAGGAGCCGGCGAGGACGAGGGTCTCGACGTTCCACCTCAGTGTCGAGGGCCGCCAAGTGCGGGCAAACGAACGAGGCGCCAACTTGCGTGGCGCAAGATCATGATGCAGGATGTGCCTCGGCAGCTAGAGGTGTGGCGTGACGCAGTCGGCTTCTTCAACAGCTTTTGCGGCGGGGACTGCCTACATAGACGGCCGTTACATGCCGATCGGCGAGGCGGCGATCCCGATCACCGATTGGGGATACCGCCGCTCCGATGTCACCTACGACGTCGTCGGCGTATGGGACGGAAACTTCTTTCGTCTCGACGACCATATCCGGCGTTTCCGCTCGTCGATGCAGAAATTCCGCTTCAACCCGAAGGAAAGCGACGACGACATCAAGGCTGTTCTCCACCGCTGCGTGGCCCTGAGCGGCCTGCGTAACGCCTATGTCGCAATGGACTGCCTGCGTGGACGTCCGGCCCCCGGCGTCGCCTATCACCCGATCAACGCCCGCAACTACATCGCGGCTTTTGCTATTCCCTGGATCTGGGTGATGAGTCCGGAGGTGCAGGCCCGCGGCGCTCAGTTCATCATCGCCGAGACGCTCCGGATCCCGCCGAACTCGGTCGACCCGACCGCGAAGAACTTCCATTGGGCCGATTTGACGAGGGGGCAGTTCGAGGCCCACGACCGCGGCGCCGACTTTGCCATCCTGCTCGACAGCGACGGCAACGTTACCGAGGGGCCCGGCTTTAATATCTTCATCGTGATCGACGGGACGGTCGTGACGCCGGATGCCGGCGTGCTCGAGGGCATCACGCGGAAATCGGTCATCGAACTCTGCCAGGAGCTCCGCTACCCTCACGAGGTTCGTCGAGTGTCGGCCGCCGAAGCCCGCGGCGCCGACGAGATCTTCGCCGCGACGACGGCGGGCGGCATCATGCCCGGCTCGCGCATCGATGGCCGCATCTTGGGCAACGATCGCCCCGGGCCGATTTCGGCGAAGCTGCGCGAGACATTCTGGGGCAAGCGCGCAAACGGATGGCACGCGACTCCGGTCGACTACGACATGCTTGTCGCGAACGTGGCGTGATCGCCGGCCTGCCGAGCCAACGTCCGCGGTCTCGGTTAGCCGAAAACAGTCTGCTCAAGTCGACAATGGAGGAAATCAATGAAACTCATCAACAGGATCGCGCTTGCGGTCTCCTTGGCCGTCGGGCCCGTCGCCATAGGATTGAACGCGGCACAGGCTCAGGTGAACAGCGCAACCCTCGATGCCGTGAAGAAGCGCGGCCAGCTCATCTGCGGCATAGATACCGGCATTCCCGGCTATGCCTTCCAGGACAGTTCCGGCGAGTGGCAGGGTCTCGACGTTTCCCTGTGCCGGGCCATCGCCGATGCGGTCCTCGGGTCTCCGACCAAGGTCAAGTTCATCGGCCTCACGTCGAAGGAGCGCTTCTCGGTCCTCAAGTCGGGCGAGATCGACGTGCTCATCCGTGATTCCGAACAGAGTTTTACCCGCAACACGTCGCTCGGCCTCGACGAACCCGCCGTGAATCTCTACACCGGCCAGACATTCATGGTGCGCAAGGCCCTCGGCGTGGCCCACCTCAAGGAGCTGACCGGCGCGACGATTTGCGTGCTCACTGGCACGACGCTCGAAACGAACATCGCCGACTATAACCGCGCCAATAACCTCCAGATCAAGACGCTGCTGTTCGAGAGGCCGGAAGAGGCCTTCGCAGCCGCCGAGGCCGGGCGCTGCGACGGCTATACCGACGATGGCGGCTCGGTCGCGGCCGCGCGCTCCACGATGAAGAAACCCGACGATTGGATGTTCATCCCGGAAACAATCGGCGGCCTGCAGCCGATCGGACCGCTTACCCGCCAGGGCGACGAAGCCTGGACCCGTCTGGTGAAATGGACGCACTACTCCATGCTGGAGGCGGAAGTGCTGGGCCTGACCAAGGCCAATGCCGACGAGATGAGCAAGAACCCCACCGACCCGGATGTGCGCCGCTTCTTCGGCCTGGAAGGCGACTTCGGCAAGCTGCTTGGCGTCGACAACGAATGGTCCAAGCGCATCCTCGAGGATATCGGCAGCTATGCCGAAGTTTATGACGCCACTTTCGGTTCCAAAGGATTGGGCCTGCCGCGCGGCATGAACAACCTGTACGACAAGGGCGGGCTGCAGACCCTGCCGACGTGGCACTGATTGCCCAGATATGGTCAGGCGGCCGTCGTCACGCGCGCGCATAGCACAATGGCTGCTGTTGCTCGCGCTGGCGGCGGTCGGCTGGCAGCTTTGGGTCAATGTGGCGGGCAACCTCGCACTTCGCCACATGAACTTCAGCTTCGCCTTCCTGACCGGTACCGCGAATTTCGATATCCCGTTCCATCTCATCGACTGGCATGTTGGCGACACCTACACCCGGGCGCTGCTCGTCTGTACGCTCAACACGCTTCTCGTCTCCGCCGCCGGGATCGTCGCTGCCACACTTCTCGGCTTGCTGGTCGGCATTATGCGGCTCTCGGACAATTGGCTGGTGCGCAATGTCGCGCTCGCCTTCATCGAGCTGGTCCGCAACATCCCGCAGCTGGTCCAGATCGCCTTCTGGTACATCGGTGTTCTACAGGCGATGCCACCGCTGCGGCAAAGCATCGCGCTGCCGGGAGGGGCGCTTCTCAACATCCGTGGCCTGTTTCTCCCGAGCGTCGTTTTCGATAGCTTTACGGCAGCGTTAGGGGTGTTGGGCCTGGCGTCCCTGGCAGTGACGCCCCTCCTGTGGCGGGTGACCTGGCGGAACAGGCGGCTTCAAAGCAGGTCGCTGGTCGTTCCACTGCTGTTTCTGATCGCGTTCGCCGCCAGCATCGACAAGGTCGACTACCCGACGCTGCGGGGCTTCAATATCGCTGGCGGTATCCAGATCCCGCCGGAGTTCGTGGCGCTCTGGGCCGGCTTGAGCATCTACAGCTCGGCGTTCATTGCCGAGATCGTCCGCGCCGCCATCGTGTCGGTGCACAAAGGTCAGCGGGAGGCGGCGTTGAGCCTGGGCCTCGAGCCGGGACAGATCCTGCGCCTGGTCGTCCTGCCGCAGGCGCTTCGGGTCATGGTTCCACCCATGACCAGCCAGTATCTCAACCTCATCAAGAGCAGCTCGCTCGGGGCGGCCATCGCTTATCCCGAGCTGTTCTCGATCTTTGCCGGGACCGTGCTGAACCAGACGGGACGGGAACTCGAGACGATCTCGATCCTTATGGCGATCTTTCTCCTCATCAGCCTGAGCACGTCGGCCTTCATGAATTGGTACAACCGGCGCGTTGCCCTGGTGTTGCGATGAGTGCGGTGGAGCGCGAGCTCGCCATGGCCGCCGGTCGGCGGGTTTCGCCGATGTCCGGGCTCCCGCCGCGCCAATACACTCGGCGTATCCCCCGTGCCGCCGGGTGGGCTCGCAAGAACCTCTTCAGCTCGCCCTTCAACACTGCGTTGACGATCATCGTGGTCGCTCTGATCGCCTATGTCGGGACGGTGCTTTTCCGGTGGTCGGTTGTTGATGCGACCGTCTCCGGCACGAGCCGCGCGGCATGCGTCTCGGGCGGCGCCTGCTGGACGTTCATCAAGATACGCCTGCCGCTCTTCTTTGTCGGCAGCTATCCATCGGATCAGCGTTGGCGCGTCGGCGTGGCGCTCGGCGTCCTGATCGGATTTGCCTGGCCGGTCCTGCGTGAACGTACGGTCCGCCACCGCGGCCTCTGGCTCGCTCTGCTGCTGACGGCCTGCCCGGCGATCGTCGGCAGCCTGCTGCTCGGCGGCGTGTTCGGGCTCGAGTATGTGGACACGAGCCGCTGGGGCGGGCTCATGCTCGACGTGCTGATCTCCTTCGTGACGGTGGCCGGCGCTATCCCGCTGGGCATCGCGCTCGCGCTCGGCCGGCGCTCCGGCCTTGCGGTGCTGCGCGGGCTGTCCATCGGCTTCATCGAATTGTGGCGCGGGGTGCCGCTTCTCACGGTTCTTTTCATGTCCGCCGTGATCGTTCCCCTACTGCTGCCGAATGGCATCAGCGCCGACCGCCTCCTGCGGGCGATGATAGCCCTGATCCTGTTCAACTCAGCCTATATGGCCGAGGTGATCCGCGGCGGGCTGCAGGGTGTGCCGTCGGGTCAGGAAGAGGCCGCAGCCTCGCTCGGCATGCGCGGGTGGCAGCTGCAAGCGTTGGTGGTCCTGCCGCAAGCCTTCCGGATCGCGCTGCCCGGCATCGTCAATACGGTCGTCGATCTCTTCAAGGACGTAACCCTCGTCACCATCATCGGGCTGTCCGATCTACTCGGCGTAGTGCACCAGGCCTTGAAGGATCCTGCCTGGCTGGGCTTGGCGAACGAAGGATACGTTTTCGCCGCGGTGGTGTTCTTTATCTGCTGCTTTTTGATGTCGGCCTACAG
>JBAQGU010000861.1:0-11602 GCA_049287975.1 Roseiarcus sp. | reverse complement strand
GTTTCGTCTCGACCGATTTCGCCGGCCGTTCGCTCGTCCGCACATTCAGGGACGACAGTCACCCGTACGCGGAAGGCGTCGCCATGGTCGCCGCCACCTTTGGCCGCAACGGTGCGCGCGCTTCCACGCCCGAATACATCGCCGAGGGCATATTCACCGCCGTGACCGACGGAACGCGGCAGATGCGCTACGTCCTCGGAGACGACGCGATCGCCATCCTCGCCGGCCGTTCGAAAGTGACCGACGAACAATATGTCGCTTACATCGAAGGTTCGCGAACGGGGCCTGATGCGCGAGCTGCACTGAAATTGCCGGTCGACAAGGCGTTTCCGCCGGACTTGCCGGGTCGGACGTACCCGTCGATCCCGTTCTGCGCGCATCGTTTTGCGCGAAGCCGGTCTCAGGCCCGCCCACAGCCCGCCTTGCCTTCGCGCGACATTTGACTAGAATATATGCAGGATGTCGATTGCACAAAATTTAGGCGTCTCCGGAGATTCCGCGATCTCGCTGGGACGGGTGCGTCTGGTCGGCCGGGCGATGCTGGCGCCCATGGCGGGCGTCACCGACGTCGGCATGCGCCGCGTCGCCAGCCGGCGCGGCGCTACGCTGACGTTTTCGGAAATGGTGGCCTCGGGCGCCTTCCTCGATGGAGACGACGAAAGCCGGCTGCGCGCCGAAGGCGAGGGCATCAGCCCCAACGCCGTCCAACTCGTCGGCCACGCGCCGACGGCGATGGCGGAGACGGCCCGACGCGTCGAGGCGGCGGGGGCTGAAATCATCGACATCAACATGGGCTGCCCGGCCAAGCGCGTCGCCGGCGCCTTGGCCGGCAGCGCGCTGATGCGCGATCTCGGCTCCGCATTCCGCATCATCGAGGCGGTCGTTCGCGCGGTCCGCACGCCGGTAACGCTCAAGACGCGCCTCGGTTGGGACGATTCGGAGCGAAATGCGCCCGAACTCGCTCGCGGGGCGGAGGCGGCCGGCGTCGCGATGATATCGGTGCACGGACGGACGCGTTGCCAGTTCTACAAGGGCGATGCGGACTGGCGAGCCGTCCGTACGGTCGTCGAAGCGGTTCGCGTTCCGGTCGTCGTCAACGGCGATTGCCGCGGCCTCGAAGACGCCCGCGCGATGCTGGCGGCGTCGGGCGCTCGGGCAGTCATGATCGGCCGAGCGGCGGTAGGGGCGCCATGGCGAGTCGGCGCCATCGCCCGGGCGCTGGAGGCCGGGGGGCCTTTGAAGCCGCCTCCGCTCGCGCTCCAACGGCAGGACGCGCTAGAGCACTTGGAATCGCTTCTGACGCGGATGGGGGTTCAATCCGGCCTTCGACACGCGCGCAAACATTTGGCCGCCTACGCGGAAGCGGGCGGCGCGTCGAGCGAACTGAGACGCGCTCTGGTCACGACGGACGATGCGGCCGAGGCGCGCGAACTGTTGGCGCGAAGCTTCGACGTCGACGATATTCGGGCCGCTGCATGAACCGTCGCGAGCAGACCGACGGAGCCTCCAGCGGCGTGCGGCCGGACCCGCTGCGATTGTTGAACGCGCTGCCTCAGCCCGTCCTCGCAATCGACTCCCGGGGCGCCATTCTGGAGGTCAATATCGCCGCCGAGCGCTTTTTCGATATGGGGCGAACCTCGCTGTTGCGCTCGCGGCTGGCCGATCTCCTCCCCTTCGGCTCGCCGGTTTTCGAACTCGTTGCGGATGCTATCGCAACCCAGGCGACCGTCAACGGCTACAAGCTCGACGTCTCGACGCCGCGCTCCGGGGCCGGCCGCGTCGTCGACGCGTTCGTCGCGCCGCTGCCGATGAGCGACGGGGCCGTGACGCTCTTGCTGCAGGAACGATCAATTGCCGAAAAAATGGACAGGCAGCTGACCCATCGGAGCGCCGCCCGCTCGGTGACGGCGCTGGGCGCCATGCTCGCCCATGAAATCAAGAACCCGCTTTCGGGCATTCGCGGCGCCGCGCAACTACTGGAGACTTCGGCCAGCGACGAGGATCGCGGACTGACCCAGCTGATTTGCGAGGAGACCGATCGGATCGTCAAACTCCTCGATCGCATGCAGGCCTTCTCCGACGAGCGGCCGATCGCGCGCGAGAGCCTGAACATTCACGCGGTCCTCGACCACGTGAAGCGGCTCGCGCAAGCCGGCTTTGCCCGCCACATCCGATTCACCGAAGTCTACGATCCGTCCTTGCCGCACGTGCTGGGTTCCCGGGATCAGCTGGTGCAAGTCTTCCTGAACCTGATGAAGAACGCCGCCGAGGCGGTCGGCGAGGAGAGCATCGACGGCGAGATCACCATCTCGACGGCCTACCGCCCCGGCGTGCGTCTGAAGACGATCGTCAGCGCCGAGCCGGTGAGCCTGCCTCTCGAGATATGCATTCGCGACAACGGCCCCGGCATTGCACCGGAAATCGCGGCCAATCTGTTCGACCCCTTCGTTACGACGAAAGTCTCGGGTTCTGGCCTGGGACTTGCACTTGTGGCCAAGCTGATCGGTGACCATGGCGGGATCGTCGAATGTGAATCCCTTCCGCGGAGAACGACGTTCCGCGTGCTCATGCCTCTCGACACGCATCGTCCGTACGGCGGCGTACCGCGGCTGGAGAAGAGTTGAACTCGGGGCCGAATTGTTGCCGGTGCGCGCGCGCTGAGCGGATTTGCGAGTGAACGCCGCGTCAAGGAGTGAAGGAATGCCGTCCGGGCATATTCTCGTCGCAGACGACGATGCGGCGATAAGGACAGTACTGAATCAGGCGCTGTCGCGCGCCGGATACGAAGTGCGATCCACGGGCACGGTCGCGGGGCTGTGGCGCTGGGTCGCGGCCGGAGAAGGCGATCTCGTAATCACCGACGTGCTGATGCCCGACGACAACGCGTTCGAGCTCTTGCCGCGCATCAAACGCATGCGGCCGGACCTGCCGATCATCGTGATGAGCGCCCAAAACACCTTCATGACCGCCATCAAGGCCTCCGAACGAGGGGCGTATGAATACTTGCCGAAGCCCTTCGATCTGAAGGAACTGGTGTCGATCGTCGGGCGCGCCCTGGCGGAGCCCAAGCGCAGGCGCGAGGCGGCCGAGGAGGCGGCGCAGCCCACTGAGACCATGCCGCTCGTCGGGCGCTCCCCCGCCATGCAGGACATTTTCCGCTCGCTCGCCCGCCTCATGCAGACCGACCTGACGGTGATGATTTCGGGCGAATCGGGCACCGGCAAGGAACTCGTAGCGCGCGCGCTGCACGATTACGGCAAGCGCAAGACGGGCCCCTTCGTCGCCATCAACATGGCCGCGATCCCCAGGGACCTGATCGAAAGCGAATTGTTCGGCCACGAGAAGGGCGCCTTCACCGGCGCCAATGCGCGTTCGATCGGCCGCTTCGAGCAGGCAGAGGGCGGGACGCTGTTTCTCGACGAAATCGGCGACATGCCGATGGAGGCGCAGACCCGCCTGCTCAGAGTGCTGCAACAGGGCGAATACACGACCGTCGGCGGCCGCACGCCGATCAAGACCAACGTGCGCATCATCGCGGCCACCAACAAGGACCTGCGCTACTCGATCCAGCAGGGGCTGTTCCGCGAGGATCTGTTCTTTCGGCTGAACGTCGTGCCGCTCCGCCTTCCGCCGCTGCGCGAGCGCACAGAGGACATTCCCGACCTCGTGCGGCATTTCTTCCAGCGCGGCGTCGCGGAGGGTCTGTCGGCCAAATCGCTCGACCACGCGGCGCTCGACAGATTGAAGCGCTACCCCTGGCCCGGCAACATCCGAGAACTCGAGAATCTGGCGCGGCGGTTGGCGGCGCTCTATCCGCAGGAGGTGGTCACCGAATCTTTGATCGAGGCCGAATTGAGCTTCGCGGCGCCGATGCAGAGCCTCGGTCCCTCGGCTTCGAATGGGGCGGAACTCGCGGGCGTTTCGCGAGACCACGAGACGGCGAACGAACAGTTCTCCTCTGGACTCGAGCGCCACGTGAACGACTTGTTTCGCTCGTTCGGCGATTCGCTGCCACCCGTCGGGCTCTATCATCGCCTGTTACGCGAGTTGGAGGCGCCCTTGCTCGCCGCGACCCTGTCGGCCACCCGCGGCAACCAGATCAAGGCCGCGGAAATTTTGGGTCTGAACCGAAACACGCTCCGCAAGAAAATTCGGGACCTTGATCTGAGGGGTCTGCGCGGACTCAAATAGGCGACGCCGCGTTTTTGTCGCAATCTTGCAACAGAGTTGCCGAGCGGCCACAAGGGAATCGTTCATCCCAGGCGAAACGTGGCCGCGATTAGGGACATGACCTCTCAATCCCACCCGGGTAGCGGCGAACCAACGGTTGTTTTCTCCGATCCGGCTCTGGAAAGTCGCGCCTCGCGGCGTTTTGGGCCCGTGGCGGTCGGCGCGGCGTTGATTCTGGCGCTCGCCACATTCGTCATTTTCGCCGGCTTTTCCCCGATAATCCCGACGCAGGGGATCGTCCTGACGATCCTGGCCGGCGACGGCCTGGTGACTTTCAGTCTCTTGATCATGATCGGACTGGAACTGCGCAATCTGCGGGCCGCCCGGCGAGCGGCGCGCGCGGGCGCGCGTCTGCATTCGCGCGTGGTCGCGCTCTTCGCTCTGGTCGCGGCGATCCCGGCGCTCGTGACCGCGGTCGTCGCCACGGTTTCGGTCGAGTGGGCGATCAATCCCGCCTTCATGAAGAACGTTGCGGAGTTCATCAACGAAGCCGCCGCCTCTTCGCGGTTGTATCGGGAATCCCAGTGCAAGGCCCTGCTGCGCGACGCGGAACTGACGGCCGGCGATCTCGCGCAGAGCGCAAGCCTTTTGCATGACGATCCGAAGCAGTTCGAGACGTATTTGAACAGCCGGTCGCGCGCGCTGAATTTCGCCGTCGCCGCGATCATCACGTCGGACGGCGGCGTCACCCAGATGGCCGAGGGCTCCGATCGCAAGCTGATCGCCAGACCCGCCGCGGCCGATTTCGCCGACGCCGCTATGCGTCAGCCGTTTTGCGGACTGCTCACTGGCGGCGACGTCTTCATCGCTTTGCGGCCGATCGACGGGATCGACAAGACTTTCTTCTATGCGGGCCGCACGATCGATCCGATCGCGGAAAAGGTGGCGCGGGATGCCGACAACGTCACGGCCGCATTCGCAAATTTCGAAGGCCACAGACGAAATATCGAGCTGGGATTCGCCAGCGTGTTCATCATGCTTTCGCTGACCCTGCTGATCTCCGCGGTCTGGATGGGGCTGACTTTCGCCAATCAGCTCGTCGGCCCGATCCGTCGCCTCATTCGCGCCACCGACGAGGTCGCCACCGGCAATCTCTATGTGCAAGTGCCGACTCACAAATCCGAGGGCGATCTCGGCCATCTCGGGGAAACTTTCAACAAGATGACCGGGGAATTGCGGCGGCAGCATCAATCCTTGACTGCTGCCAACGCGCTGAACGACGAACGGCGCGCTTTCATCGAGGCTGCCTTGTCGGGAGTGCCGGCGTGCGTCGTCGGGTTCGATGAAAGAGGCGTCGTTTCGATCAGCAACGCCGCCGCCGAGCGACTTCTGTGTCCCGATCCCACCAGCGGCCCGCTGGTCGGTCGTCGCGTCGAGGACGTGCTGCCCAAGCTCGGCCAGATTCTGGCCGAGGCGCGCACGATGCGTTCCCGGCTGCATCAAGGCCAAGCCACATTGACGAGCAACGGTCGCGAGCGCCTCTTGAACGTGCGTGTGACCGGCGATCCCTCCCGTCAGGACCAGGGCGGCGTGATCACGCTCGACGACATCACGGACCTCGTCGCCGCGCAGCGCAGCGCCGCCTGGGCGGACGTCGCGCGGCGCATCGCCCACGAAATCAAGAATCCGCTGACGCCGATCCAGCTTTCGGCGGAGCGCCTCAAGCGTCGCTATGGCCGGCATATCGTAGAGGGCAAGGATGTTTTCGACCAGTGCACCGATACGATCATCCGCCAGGTCGACGACATCAAGCGAATGGTCGACGAATTCTCCAATTTCGCCCGCATGCCGAAGGCCCGGCTGGCGCGCGACGACCTGACCGATTGCGTGCGCCAGGCGATGTTCCTGGCGCGCGTCGGGCGGCCGGAAATCGCCATCGAGGAAGACCTTCCTTCCGATCCGCTCTGGGCCGAATTCGACCGACGGCTCATTTCCCAGGCGCTCACCAACGTCTTGAAAAACGCCTGCGAAGGCATCGACGCCCGAGAAGCGTCCGCCGCCCAAGGCCGCATTCGCGTGACCGTCGGCGTCGACGCCGACGGTCGGGCGCGCATCGCCGTCAGCGACAACGGCAAGGGCTTCCCCAACCACGATCGACACAAACTCGCGGAACCCTACGTGACGACGCGCGCCGAGGGCACCGGACTCGGCCTGCCGATCGTGATCAAGATATTCGAGGATCATCACGGCGAGGTCGAACTCGTCGACGGCCTGGACCGGCCCGGCGGCTGCGGCGCGCAAGTCGTGATGACGTTTCCGCTCCACGTCGCCTTCGCGGCGCCGGAACCCTTGAAAGCCCCCCTCCGTGAACCGCTAGGCTCGACCTGATGCCCACCGATATTCTGATCGTCGACGACGAGGACGATATCCGCGAGCTCGTTTCTGGTATCCTCTCCGACGAGGGTCACGGCACGCGTCTGGCGCGCAATTCCGACGAGGCGCTGGCCGGGATCGAGGCGCGCCGGCCGCATCTGGTCCTGCTCGACATCTGGCTGCAGGGCTCGCGGCTCGACGGTTTGCAATTGCTCGAGATTCTGAAGAAGCAGCACGCCAACGTGCCCGTGGTGATGATTTCGGGACACGGCAATATCGAAACCGCGGTGACCGCGATCAAACTGGGCGCCTATGACTTCATTGAAAAGCCGTTCAAGGCCGATCGCCTGATCCTGGTCGCAGAGCGCGCGCTGGAGACCTCGCGGCTCCGCCGGGAGGTCAGCGACCTGCGTGCGCGCTCCGGCGCGGCGGACCGGCTGGTCGGCGTCTCCGCCGTGGTGACCAACCTGAGGCGAATCATCGAGCGGGTCGGTCCCGCCAATTCGCGGGTGTTGATCGCGGGTCCCGCGGGCTCCGGCAAGGAACTGGCGGCGCGGCTGATCCACGCCCATTCGGTGCGCGCCGAGGGTCCCTTCGTCGTCGTCAACGCGCCGGCGATCACTCCTGAGGGCATGGAGAGCGAACTGTTCGGCGTCGACGCGGGGCCGGATCGCGCCCGCCGCGTCGGCGCGCTCGAGGAGGCCCACGGCGGCACGCTCTACCTCGACGAAGTGGCCGACATGCCTTCGGAAACTCAGGCCAAGATCCTGCGCGTGCTGGTCGACCAGAATTTCAAGCGGGTCGGCGGGTCGGCGCCGGTTCACGTCGATGTTCGTATCGTTTCGTCGACCAGCCGAGACCTCGCTCAGGCGATCACCGACGGGCTCTTTCGCGAGGACCTGTTTCATCGCCTCTCGGTGGTGCCGATCCGGGTGCCCTCGCTCGCCGAGCGACGGGAGGACATTCCCGAACTGGTCCAATTTTTCGTGGAGCAGGTCGCGACCTCGATGGGCATCGCGCCCCGGCGCATCGCGGCCGACGCGTCGGCGGTGCTTCAGTCGCACGACTGGCCCGGCAATATCAGACAACTGCGCAACAACATCGAGCGGCTGATGATCCTGGTGGCCGGCGACCCCGAGGCGGAAATCACGGCGGCGATGTTGCCGGCCGAGATCGGCGCGCTGGTCCCCGCGATTCCGACCGGCGTCGGCGGCGAGAAACTGATGAGTCTGCCGTTGCGCGAGGCCCGCGAGGTGTTCGAGCGCGAATATCTCGTCGCGCAGATCAACCGATTTGGCGGCAACATCTCCCGCACCGCCGAATTCATCGGCATGGAGCGCTCGGCCCTGCATCGCAAGCTGAAGTCGCTGGGCGTCGACTGAGGCGAAGGCAGTGGGCAGTAGGCAGACTGCCTATTGCCTGTTGCCTGGCCCCGACCCTTGACGCGGCGCCGCGCGCCGCGCATTCAGGCGCCTCGCGGCTTCAGGCCGATGGGGTTCCGAGCTTGAAGAGTCGTTGGGTGCGGCACCGCCAACGGATTGAATTCGCGGCGTTACGGCTCGTGGCGGCGGCGATCGCGGCTCTGCCGCTGGAGACCGCGTCGGCGCTTTCGGGTCGGTGCTGGCGGCTGGTCGCCCCGCGGCTGAAACGCCACCGGCGCGCGCTCCGCAATCTCGCCCTCGCCTACCCCGAGATGGCCGAGGCCGAGCGCCGGCGCATCGCTCTGGCGATGTGGGACAATCTGGGACGCACCTTCGCCGAATTTTTTCACATTCCTCGGATCATCGCGGAAGACCGGATCGCATTCGAGACGCTCGAACGATTCGAGGCGATGGGAGCGGGCGGCCCCTGTGTCGTATGCGGGGAGCATCTTGGAAACTGGGAAATCCTGGCTTACTCGGGCGTGCGCTTCGGGATGCCGTACTCCGGCGTATACCGGAACCTGTCCAATCCGATGGTGGATAAATGGGTCTTGGAAAAGCGCGCGCCACTATATCCCGGAGGCCTCTACAGCAAGTTGCCGGCTACCGCGCGCGCTCTGCTTCGCATAGCGCGCGAGGGCGGCCATCCCGCGTTTTTCGCTGATCAGCGGGCCGGACACGGCATTGCCGTGCCGTTCTTCGGCCGCCCGGCGACTTCGGTCACGTTTCCCGCGGTGATCGCGCGCACCGTCGGCATTCCGCTCTACGCGGGGCGCGTCCTGCGCCGGCCTGGGGTGCGCTTCACGATCAGAGTCGAGCCGGTCGAAGTTCCCCGAACCGCCGACCGCGAAGCCGACATACGCGTCGCCACCGCAAACCTTCAGGCGCGCATCGAGGAGTTCGTGCGCGAGGCCCCGGAGCAATGGATGTGGGCGCACGGCCGTTGGGATTGATCGTTCCCGCGCTCGCAATGACGGTGGGTGAAGGCCAGCTTGTGCGCGCCGGGCGGGTTCCCATATTCTCGTCATGTTCGACAAATCCCCTCATCCCGAATTTCTCCTCGCCCTCGATCTCGACAACGGCTCGAATGGCTCCGGCGCCCGCTCTGTATCCCTCGACGATCAGGCGCTAGACGCCTACTCGCGCGTCGTTACCGGCGTCGTCGACCTCGTCGGCCCGAGCGTCGTGCGGATCGACATCCGCCGCGCGGGCCGCGGCGGCGGGTCGGGTTCGGGCGTGATCGTTTCGCCCGACGGCCTCGCGCTGACCAACAGCCACGTCGTGAATGGCTCGCGCAGCGTCGCGCTGACGACGCTCGAGGGGCGGGAATATCAGGCGCGCGTGCTCGGCGACGATCCCGACACCGACCTCGCGCTGCTTCGCGTCGACGAATCGGTCAGCCTGCCCGCGGCCAAGCTCGGCGACAGCGGCCGGTTGAAGCGCGGCCAGATCGCGATCGCGATCGGCAACCCCCTCGGGTTCGATGCGACGGTCACGACCGGCGTCGTCTCGGCGCTCGGCCGTTCGTTGCAATCGCGCACCGGGCGGATGATCGAGGACGTCGTGCAGACCGACGCCGCGCTCAATCCCGGCAATTCCGGCGGCCCGCTCGTCTCCTCCGCGGGCGAGGTGATCGGGATCAACACCGCGGTGATCATGGGCGCGCAGGGCATCTGCTTCGCCGTCGCCTCCAACACCGCCAATTTCGTCGCTGGCGAGATCGCGCGCCACGGCCGCGTCCGCCGCGCCTCGATCGGCGTCGCCGCCGCGACCACCCCGATTCCGCGCCGCATCGCGTTGCGGCTGGGCCTCATCCAGACGTACGGAGCGCAGTTGATCGACATCGACCAGAGCGGTCCCGCCGCGCAGGCCGGTCTGCTGACGGGCGACGTGGTGGTCGCGCTCGACGGAAAGACCGTGACCGGCGTCGCCGATCTTGTCCGCCTGCTCGACGCCGACAAGATCAACCGCGCGGTCAGCATCGACTTCCTCAGGCGATCGGAGCAGCTGCGGCTCTGGATCGGGCCGGTCGAGCGGGTGGCGAAGGTTCCCGCCAGCGCGGGGCGGTGAGGATTCGGGGTTGTGCGGCGGACATTGCGGTGCTATCAATGCTAGCATGACGACCCCGGAGGTTTGCCATGGCTAGCTTACTCGTTCGCGGCCTGGACGACGAATTGGTGAAGGCGCTGAAGGCCAGAGCAGGCGAACACGGCCGCAGCGCCGAGGCGGAGCATCGCCTCATTCTCAAAGAGGCGTTGGAACAACCGAGCCGGCGAAGCTTTGCGGAAATTCTCGCATCGATGCCCAACGTCGGGCGCGACGAAGATTTCGAGCGCGAGCAATCCAACATCAAAGCGCCCGATGTATTTGATTGACACCAATGTCGTGAGCGAATCTCGCAAGCGCGGCCGCGCCAATTCCGGCGTGATTGATTTTTTCGAGAGGGCGACGCTTGCCGGACAGAGTTTATTTTTCGCCGCGGTTTCTCTAGGCGAATTACGTCGCGGCGTCGAAATCATTCGGTATCGGGGCGACGCGGAGCAGGCTCATCGTCTCGAAACGTGGTTGAATTTGATCGTCAGGCAATATGAAAATAGAATTTTGCCCTTCGATGTGGAGTCGGCCCAGATGTGGGGTCGGTTGCGAGTTCCCAACCCAGACGACGCTATCGATAAGCAAATCGCCGCGATCGCCCTAGTGAATAATCTGACCGTGGTCACGCGCAACACGCGTGACTTTCTCAAAACTGGGGTAAAGGTCTTGAACCCGTTTTCGGCCGAGCCATCCAGCGCCTGAAGACGAATTTGACATCGATTGTGAAAGCGCGTCACCCCTCGGCGCGCTTCCGACGTCGGGCGCAAACCGCGCCTCGGCAACCGCATCGGAGGGTGAAAGACACTGAAGGCGATCGGTATGGCCGAGATCGATATCGTGACCGACCTCTTCAGCCTGCTCGACTCCGACAAGATCAACCGTGGGCGACGTCGATCTTTCCATCGCGGCGGCGCTCGTCGAAATGTCGAAGAGCGCCCGGGTCGAGCGTCTTCGTGTTGGAGCGGTAGCGGTTTTCCCTCGGAAGCCGGGCGAAACGCTCCGAACCGGAGATTCCACGATGAACGCCACCGTTCCCTCAATCTCGATTTACGCCGCGTTGCTTGCGCTTCTCGCCCCCGCCCTGACCGTCAATGTAATCCTGAACCGGGTTCGTTCGGGGGTGGCCTCCGGCGACGGCGGCGTGTCGGGGCTCGCCCGGGCGATTCGCGCGCACGCCAACTTCACCGAATAGGCGCCCATCGCCTTGATCGCGATCGCCTACGGGGAAGCGAGCGGCGTTCGCCCGTTCGTGGTCAACATTCTCGGCGTCGACTTGATCGTCGCGCGTCTCACTGGGGCCTATGCGCTCAACCGGTCGATCGGTCAGTCGCCGCCGCGCTAGTTCGCGGGCGGTTTGAGCATCCTCATTCTCGTCGCTGCCGGTATCGCCGCTTTGCTGGCTACGTTCGGGATGCGCTGAAATACTTGGCCCATTTCCGGGCGAGGCGGCGCAAAGGTCCTTCGGAACGCCGACGCACTGAATTGACGCTCAGTTGTCGCGAGCCGCGGCAACGCCATCAATCGACGCCGGCGATGGTCACTGT
>JBAQGU010000860.1:0-6276 GCA_049287975.1 Roseiarcus sp. | reverse complement strand
CCCCGACGCCGTCGAGCGCGCGACGGGCGAGCGGCCCGCGCTGCCCGCGCACATGCGAGGCATTCTCGACGCCGAGGAGCACTTCGACCTGTTGCCGAACGAGGCGGCCGCCGTCGCCCGTTTCGTCCGCGCCCGCGCGAGGGCGGGGGCTTGAGCGCGCGAGCGACGAGCCTGCGGTCGGGGCTTCGCATCGTCACCGATTCGAGCCCGCACCTGCGCACGGCCTCGCTCGGCGTCTTCGTCGGCGCGGGATCGCGACACGAGGCGCTGGAGGAGCACGGCCTCTCGCACCTGCTCGAGCACATGGCGTTCAAGGGCACGCGCCGACGCAACGCGCGCCAGATCGCCGAGGCGATCGAGAACGTCGGCGGCGATCTCAACGCGGAAACAAGCCCCGAACAGACCGGTTATTTCGCCCATGTGCTGAGCGAGGACGTCGACCTCGCGATGGATGTGCTCGCCGACATCATCACCGACAGCCAGTTCGATCCCGAGGAACTCGCGCGAGAAAAAAACGTCATCGTGCAGGAAATCGGCGCCGTCGAAGACACGCCCGATGACCTCGTTTTCGATCTTTTGACGGCGGCGGCATGGCCGGATCAGCCGATCGGGCGCCCGATTCTCGGCACGCGCGAGGGAGTCGCCGCGTTCGATCGCGCGACGATCGATGCCTATCTCGCGCGACATTACCGCGCCGCGGCCACCGTCGTCGTGGGCGCGGGCGCGGTCGAACACGACCGGCTCGTCGCCCTGGCGGAAGCGCGTTTGACGGCCTTGGGCGGCCAGGAAGGCGCGATGCCAAGCCCGGCGCGCTATCTCGGCGGCGAAACCCTCGCCAAGAAGCCGCTGGAGCAGACCCATCTCGTCGTCGGCTTCGACGGCCGTGGCGTCCGCGATTTCGATCATGACGCCGCGCATGTCTTCGCCGCCGTGACGGGCGGGGGCATGTCCTCCCGGCTGTTCCAGGAAGTACGAGAGAAGCGCGGGCTCGCCTATTCCATCCACGCCTTTCATTGGGCCTATGCCGAAGCGGGCCTGTTCGGCTTCTACGCGGGTTCGGCGGCGAGCCGGGCGGGCGAACTGATGGCCGCGGCGCTGGACTGCCTGGCCGAGGCGACGATGAGCCTCGACGAAGTCGAAGTGGCGCGCGCAAAAGCGCAGATGAAGGTCTCCACGCTGACCGCGCTCGAATCGCCCGGCGCACGCGTGCAGCAATTGGCGCGGCAGATGTTCGTCTATGGGCGCGCGCTCACGCTGGAGGAAATGACGGCGCGGATCGAGGCGATCAATGTCGAGGATGTCCGTCGCGTGGGCGCGTCGATGCTCAGATCGCCGCCGACGCTCGCCGCGATCGGCCGGGTGGGCCGGGTGTTCGGTGCGGAAAAGATCGCGCGCCGGCTGCGCGGGACGTAAGGTCGAACCATGGCGCTGTTCCGACTGTCCAAGATCCCCGAACCCGAGCCGCTGCTGCGCGGCGACGGGCTCTATCTTCGCCCGGCGGTTTCCGGGGATTTCTCCGCCTGGGTTCGCTTGCGGTCCGAAAGCCGCGAATTCCTGACGCCGTGGGAGCCTATCTGGCCCGAGGACGATCTCACGCGCGCGGCGTTTCGACGGCGGTTGCGCCGGCAATCGGACGAAATGGCGCGCGACGAAGCCTTTTCCTTTCTGATCTTCGACGCGGGCGCCGATACGCTGCTGGGCGGCTTGACGCTGGGCGGCATCCGGCGCGGCGTCGCGCAATCGGGGACGCTGGGCTACTGGATGGGCGCCCCGCACGCCGGCAAGGGGCGCATGACGCGCGCGGTGGCGGCGGCGGTGCGATTCGGCTTCTCGACGCTCCGGCTGCATCGGATCGAAGCGGCGTGTCTGTCCGAAAACTCGGCGTCGCAGACCCTTTTGGAGCGCAACGGCTTTCAGCGCGAGGGTCTCGCGCGAGCCTATCTCAGGATCAACGGGGCATGGCGGGACCACCTGCTGTATGCGTTGGTCGAACCCGAGGCGGCGCGCTTTGGCTGAACCGATGATGCGCCCGGACCGCGCTGGCCCGATCGCCGTTCGGCGTTTGGCGGTGCTCTGCCTGTTCGTCTGGCTCGCGCTGACCGGGCAGGGCGCCCTCGCGGTGGAGTCGGTGCGCGTGCCGGCCGACGCCGACGCGATCGATCTGACTGGCGCGGTCGAGCATTTCGGCGCGCAGGGCGATCGCATCCAGGTTTCGACTGCGCCGGGCCCCGACGGCATCGTCAGGCGCATCGAGGTGAGCGCGCTGGAGGCGGGCGGACAGCCGTCCTGGATCGTCTTTGCGCTGACCAACGATTCGGACGAACAGCTGACGCGACTCGTGGTCGCGCCGCACTTTCGTTTCGTCGGTTCGGGCATCCTCTGGCCAGACCTCGGCTCGGCGCGAATCACGACGATCACCGCCAGCCAGGGGAACGCGCCCGAGCGCGACGACGCGCTCGACGCCGATGTGTTTCGGTTGACGCTCGACCCTGGCACCACCGTCACCTATGTCGCCGAGTTGCGCGCGCCGTCCCTGCCTCAGCTCTATCTCTGGGAGCCGGACGCCTACAAGGACAACGGCGCGAGTCTGACGCTCTATCAGGGCATCCTGATCGGCATCGCCGGTCTGCTCGCGCTGTTCCTGACCATCGTGTTCGTGGTGCGCGGGGCGTTGGTCTTTCCCGCCGCAGCCGCGCTCGCGTGGGCCGTGTTCGCCTACGTCTGCATCGACTTCGGGTTCTGGCGCAAGATTTTCTCCTTCGACGACGATTCCGAGCGAATCTGGCGGGCCGGCGTCGAGGCGACGATCGGCGCGACTTTGATCGTATTTCTGTTCGCTTACCTCAATCTGCGCCGTTGGCACGTGCGATTCCTGCACATCGGCATGGTCTGGCTTCTGCTGATGGCGGTCGTCGTCGGTCTTTCCGTCTACAACGCGCCGATCGCGGCGGGCGTGGCGCGCATTTCGATCGCCAGCGTCGCCGGCATCGGGTTGTTGCTGATCCTGAGTTTGGCCGCCAGCGGGTCGGACCGCGCCGTCATGCTGATTCCCACTTGGTTCCTGCTCGTCGTCTGGGTCTTCGCGGCGGGCGCCACGGCGATGGGACAAATCACCAACGACCTCGCCTCGCCGGGGCTGATCGGCGGGCTGGTGCTGATCGTGATGCTGATCGGTTTCACGATCATGCAGAGCGCCTTTTCCGGCGGCGCAATCTTGCGCACGGGGGCCGACGCGGAGCGGCGCGCGCTCGCAATGACCGGGTGCGGCGACGCGATATTCGATTGGAACGTCGGCGCCGATCAGATTTTTGTCAGCAGCGAACTCGAGACCCAGCTCGGACTCAACCGCGGGACGCTCGAAGGGCCGGCCGCGAGCTGGCTGGACGTATTGCATCCGCTGGATCGCGACCGTTACGTCGCGGCGCTCGACGGTCTGCTGCATCAACGCTCCGGCCGTATCCAGCACGACATCCGTTTGCGCGGCGCCGACGGCCACTATTCCTGGTTTCTCCTGAAGGCGCGTCCGGTGATCGGCGCGCAGGGCGAGGTAGTTCGGGTCATCGGCGCGCTTTCCGACGTCACTGAAAGCAAAGAGGCCGAGGAACGCATCCTGCACGACGCGATCCACGACAATCTGACGGGCCTGCCGAATCGCGAACTGTTCTTCGACCGGCTGGAGGCGGCCTTGATCCAAGCGCGCCGGGCCGGTTCGCCGCGGCCGCTCGTGATCGTGATCGACATCGACCGTCTGCAAACCGTCAACGACTCGATGGGAATGTCGTTCGGCGATTCCGCGCTGTTGACGGCGGCCCGCCGAGCGGCGCGCGATCTCAAGCCGGGCGACACGCTCGCGAGGCTGGGCGGCGACAAGTTCGGCGCGATCGCGATGATCGAGGGCGATGCAGCCCGGGCGAGCGCGATGGGGGAGGCGCTCCGCACGCAGCTCGCCCATCCGATAAGCTTCGGCGACCGCGAGGTCGCGCTGACCGCCTCGCTGGGCCTCGCGCTCTACGAACCCGCGCTCCACGCCAAGGGCGTCGATCTGTTCGCCGACGCGGACATCGCCCTGGCCAACGCGAAGAAGGCGGGTGGGGATAGCGCCGTGCTGTTCGCCCGTGAAATGCGCGCCTCACGGGAGAACCGCGGCGGACTGGAGAACGATCTGCGCCACGCGCTCCAGCGCGGCGAGATCCTCATTCTGTTTGACCCGATCGTCCGATTGGAGGATCGCACGGTCGCCGGCTTCGAAGCCTCGCCGCGTTGGCGGCATCCTCGCTTGGGGATGTTGGGTCCCCGCGAGTTCCTGCCGGCGGCCGAGGCGTCGGGCGTCCTGACCGACATCGGCGCCTTGGCGCTCGAGGCGACCGCGCGCGAACTCGCGGCGTGGCAGAGAGCTCTGGAGGTCACGCCGCCGATCTTCGCCAGCCTCAACATCTCCTCGCGCCAGATGCTCGGACAGGATTTGCTCGCCGACGTCAGGGCCGCGCTCAACCGCCATAATGTGCTGCGCGGCACGCTCAAGCTCGAGATGACGGAGAGCCTGGTGATGGAGAACCCCGAATACGCCGCGCAACTGCTGCCCCGCGCGCACGAACTCGGCGCCGGCCTGGCGCTGGACAATTTCGGCGCGGGCTACACCTCGCTCAGCCATCTCGAACGTTATCGCTTCGATACGCTCAAGATCGATTCGGCGCTGGCGCGACCGAACGGAACGGGCGGGCGTCCGCTCATCCTTCGCTCGGTCGTCTCGATGGCGCACGACCTCGGGATGGACGTGATCGTCGATGGCGCGGAGAGCGAATCGGACGCGGTCGAACTCTCGCAAATGGGTTGTGAATTCGCACAAGGAATCGCGTTCGGCAAACCGATGACGGCGCAGCAGGCTCGCAAATTGATGGGGGCGGCCACAGAGTGACGCGCCGGCTGTGGACACCGGGGAGAAGCCGGCTTCGGACTTGTCAAACGGCGGAGCGAAGCCGATGTCTGGCCTGGAATGAAGTTTTCGACTGAATTCCTCGACGAAATCCGCGCCCGGGTCCCCCTGTCCGAGGTCGTGGGCGCGCGAGTCCAGCTCAAAAAGGCAGGGCGCGAATGGCGTGGGCTCTCGCCGTTCAACAAGGAGCGCACGCCCTCGTTTTTCGTCAATGACCAAAAGCAATTTTATCACGATTTTTCGTCCGGCAAGAGCGGCGATATCTTTACGTTCCTGGTCGAGGTCGAAGGCCTCGGCTTTCCCGAGGCGGTCGAGCGGCTCGCCGGGATGGCGGGGCTGCCGATGCCGCGGCGCACCCCGGAAGGCGTGGCTCGAGACAAACGGCGCGCCACCCTGCATGACGCGTTGGCGCTCGCCGCCCACATCTTTGAGGCCTTCCTGCACGATCCGGTCGGGGCGAAGGCGCGCGGCTATCTCGCCGATCGCCGGCTCGATACGGCGATGCAACGCGAGTTCGGCCTGGGCTATAGCTCGCCGGAGCGCTTCGCGCTGCGCGACGCGCTGGCGGCCAAGGGCGTGGAGGCCGCAGAGATGATCGAGGCCGGCCTGCTGCATCACGGCGAGGGGATCGCCGTGCCCTACGATCGATTCCGCAACCGCGTGATGTTCCCGATTCACGATCGCTCCGGCCGAGTCGTCGCTTTCGGCGGTCGCGCGCTCGATCCGGACGCCAAGGCCAAATACCTGAACTCACCGGAGACAGAGCTCTTCCACAAGGGATCGCTGCTGTTCAATCACCATCGCGCGCGCAAACCCGCGCATGAGCGCCAGCAGATCATCGTCGTGGAAGGCTATGTCGACGTCATCGCGATGAGTCAGGCCGGATTTCCCCAAACGGTCGCGCCGCTGGGGACCGCGTTGACCGAGGACCAATGCGCGCTGCTCTGGGCTTTGAACGCCGAGCCGATCTTGTGTTTCGACGGCGACAACGCCGGCCGCAAGGCGGCGTTCCGGGCGATCGATATCGCGTTGCCGCTGATCGGCGCGGGCAAGAGCCTGAGTTTCGCGTTGCTGCCCGAGGGCCAGGATCCCGACGACCTCGCGCGCTCGGGCGGGCCGGAGGCGATCGGAGAGGTTCTGCGCGGCGCCAAGCCTTTCGCGGAAATACTGTTCCTGCGGGAAACCGAGGGCCAGACGTTCGAGACGCCGGAACGACGCGCCGGCCTCGAGCGGCGCCTGCGCGAACTGACCGGCGCGATTTCGGACGAGACCTTGCGCAAGCATTACGCCGCGGACATGGCTCGACGTCTCGAGGCCCTTTTCGGGCCGGCCCCGGCTGTCGC
>JBAQGU010000859.1:0-3871 GCA_049287975.1 Roseiarcus sp. | reverse complement strand
TCGTGCGCGCCGACGACGAAGTTCTTCTCGACAAGCATGGCCGCATACGCTTGCGGCTCGATCCGGAGGGCCGGCCGGTCGGTTGCACGCTCGACGGGCAGGCCGGCTCGATCGGCGCCGCGGAGCCGCCCTCCCCCACCAGCGTGAAGTCCGACATTCTGATCGCGCCGATCGATCTGAAGATGCGCTCGGCAATCGAATTGCGCCGTAGATCGGGCAACCCGATCGTGCTGGTCGATCAACTCGGCCGTCTGGCGGGACTGTGCGGCGACGACGAAATCTACCGCGCGCTCCTGCAAGCGAGGCGGCCGGACGAGGCGCGTTGAGTCGACGCCCAGAACATGTTGGCGGGGGTGACGAGCGCCGATTGTTCCCCTTGCCGCGGGCGTTCCGCGGACTCGGATCGAACCCGCGAGCCAGCCTCTCATAGCGGGTCGGAAGTTGCGCAACTCCCAACTCGCTCAACAAATTTCTTGTCAGAGTTGCGCAGTCGTTCTATATTTGTTCCTGTACCGCCGTCCCGGAGGAGACTGTCGAGACGATCGTCGGTCTTTTGAACAGAGGCGTTTCGGTCGCCGTGACCGCGGCGCGAGAGGGCCTGAGGCAGGACGGAGTCGCCCGGAAATGGCGCCGCAAGGGTTTGAAAAGATTGGATCCGCGCCCGGAAATGGTATGGGCTCGCCAGCCCCGAACCCACAAGATCTGGTACGGCGCGGGGCTGACCGCGTGCGACTCCGGCTGACGAGCCGGGAGAATGACAAAGTTGCAGAAAAAGGCGCCTAATGCTTTGAAATCGCCTGATGCGGAACTGAAATCGGCGCCCGTTCCACTCGAACGCTACGGCGAAGTCACCCGATGACGCCGCGGATCGGAACGCCCGCTCACTCCCCCTCGAACAGCACGTCCAAGTCCGCTTCGGTCATCGCCAGCGTCGGCGCGCCGTCGGCGTCGAACAGGTTCTGCGCCAGCGCCCGCTTCTTCTCTTTCAGCACGTCCATCTTCTCCTCGATCGTCCCGGTCGCGACCAGCTTGTGCACGAATACGGGCTTGTCCTGGCCGATGCGGTGGGCGCGGTCGATCGCCTGCTCCTCGACGGCGGGATTCCACCAGGGGTCATAGAGGACGATCGTGTCGGCCTCGGTCAGGTTGAGGCCGGTGCCGCCCGCCTTCAAGCTGATCAGGAAGACCGGCGTGGCGCCGTCGCGAAAGCGGTTGATCGCCGCCTCGCGGTCGCGGGTCTGGCCGGTGAGCAGGCTGAAGGGCGCCTTTATCCGCGCCAGACGCGGCTCGATCAGATCGAGCATCGAGGTGAATTGCGAGAAGACGATGATCTTGCGCCCCTCCGCGATCAGCTCTTCCAGCAATTCCATCAGGCGCTCGAGTTTCGCCGAGCCCGCCTTGGCCGCGATCGCGCTGGTCAGTTTGAGCAGGCGCGGGTCGCAGCACGCCTGCCGCAGTTTCAGCAACGCGTCGAGGATCACGATCCGGCTGCGCGCGAAGCCCTTGTCGGCGATTGCATCGCGAACCCTCTGGTGCATCGCCAGCCGGATCGACTCGTAGATTTCGCGCTGCGAGGATTCCAGTTCGATGCGCTCGACGATCTCCGTCTTGGGCGGCAATTCCGGCGCCACCTCCGCCTTGGTCCGCCTGAGCATGAAGGGTCGAATCCGCTTAGAGAGCAGCCGCCCGCGCTCCCCACTGCCCTTCTTCTCGATCGGGGTGCGCCAGTGCTTGGTGAAATGCGCGCGGTCGCCGAGGAAGCCGGGCGAGGCGAACGCGAACAGCGACCAGAGTTCGCCCAAGTGGTTTTCGAGCGGCGTTCCGGTCAGGCAGAACCGGTGGCGCGCGTCCAAGCCGCGGATCAGCTTCGTCTTCGCCGCGTCCGGGTTCTTGATCGTCTGCGCTTCGTCGAGCAGCAAGAGATGCCACCTCCGCGAGGAGATGATCTCGCTGTCGCGCGCGATCAGCGGATAGGTCGTGAGCACGAGATCGCTCTCGGAGATCGCATCGAAGCGGGCTTTGCGATCGCTGCCTTGCAACGTCAGGACCCGCAAATTCGGAGCGAACTTCTCGGCTTCGCGCCGCCAGTTCGCCATCAGGCTGGTCGGCGCCACGACCAGCGCGGGCGCGTCGAGTCGGCCCGCCGCCTTCTCGATCGCGATCAGGGCGAGCGCCTGCACGGTCTTGCCCAGCCCCATGTCGTCGGCGAGAATTCCGCCCATCCCGACGTCCCGCAGGAAGGCGAGCCAGGCGACTCCCTGGGCCTGATAGGGCCGCAGCTCCGCGGTGAAATCTGGGGGCGGCGAGACCGCGGGGATTCCGCCTGACGCGACGAGCTTGCGGCCCATTTCGCGTAGCCGCTCGCCGCCGCGCCAGACCAGCGAGGCGCCGAGCGCCGCCTCGACCTCTCCGAGGCCCAGCGCGTCGGCGCGGGTGATGCGCAGCTTGCCCCCACCGCCGTCGGCGCCGCCGGCCAACTCGTAGATCGCCCTGAGGATCGGCTCGAAGCGCGACGCCGCGATAGCGATGAAGCGGCCGCCGCCGAGCGGCACAAAGACGGGCGTGTCGGGTATTTCTGAGTAGGCCGGCCTTTGCGGGTCATAGGCGCCGCGTGCGATCATCGCGACGATCGGCTCGATCAGGTCGATGCGCTCGCCCTCGTGCATGATGCCGAGGCCGAACTCCAGCCAGTCGATGCCGGAACCCTCCCCGATTTCGGCGCTGACTTCGCCATCGCCGCTGAGGACGCGAAAGGGAAAGTCCGCTGCGATTTCGACTTCGATCCCAGCCGCTCGCAGCTTGGGCGCTTTCGAATAGAGAAAGTGGAACCATCCCGACTCGCCGTCGGGGTGGACGAAATCATGGGCGTTGGCTTTCGGAGCGTTCGGTCGCTCCACGCTCGCGAGACCGAGTTCGCTGTCCTCCAACGCGACCAGCGCGGAACTTTCGCGTGCGGCGTCGCGCCTCACTTCGTACACGCGGCGCTCGCGCACGCGTGTGATCGTTTCGCGCGAATCGCCGAACGGAACCTCGAACGCTTCGTAGCGGAAGACCAACCGCGCGACCGCGACGCTCTCCATCGGCGGCTGATTGCCGAGATAATGGGACCGATTCGGCCACGGCAGTTGGGCGGACGAAAGCCGGAGGACCGGCTTCGGCACGACCTCGATGGGGATCGGCGGGCCGGGGTCGGCCGGAACGAAATCGGCCAGCGCGGGCGAGTGCTTGGTCATTTTCTCGCCGAGCGTCTTGACGTGGCGGGGCGAAACCCCCGGGCCGCTCAGCAGCGCATGGGTGAGCTTGGGCTCGAGGCCGATATCGAACTCGCCGATCAGGCCGGCGGCCGGATCGACATATAGCGGAGGCCGCGCATTCAACGCGACGATCCCGTCGCCTGCGTCGATGAACGGCCGCATGGTTTCGGCCTCGGCGAAGCGCCAGACGATCGCGGCGTGGCGCGGCTCTCCGAACGTCAGCCGCGGGCCCGTCGCGGCGAGCCAGTGCGCGCGCCCGGTCGCGACGATCTGCCGCATAATTTCGACGCCGTATTCGCCGATGAAGGGCTCCGAGTTCGACCACATTTGGTACTGGTCCGGGCGCATTGCTCGGAAGATCCGAAAGTCCGAGGGCCGCAGATGTTTCGGCGCGCTGGACGAGCGTATCGACTCGGGGGGAAAACGACCGGTCGAGCTGGAATAGCCGCCGCTTTTGAGCACTCGCACGGTTACAAATTCCACCTTGATATTGGGCGTCCCAGCGCCGCTCCACGAAGGCGCGAGTAAGTAGAGCAACCTTCCCGGGGTGGAGGCAGAGTAGGCTTCCGAATCCGGGTGCACGGCCTGTTCGAGACGCTGGAGCCAACCCGCGAGAT
>JBAQGU010000858.1:0-10177 GCA_049287975.1 Roseiarcus sp. | reverse complement strand
GTGCCAAGCCGTGCGAGCGCCGGGCTGGAAGGTCACAAGGGCGCCGGCGACGCGGGCGGGATCGGGCGGGCTGAATGCGGGGCGATCCTGACCGTGCCGGTAAACCAGTCGGCCGGGCCTCTGCCGGACGGCTGCGCGCCGCTTCGTTTGATCTCCATGGTGGAGGTCCTTTCAAATTGGATGGGCGCGCCGCGCCCCTGTCCGTAAAATAGCGTGCGTCATTTCCTATGATAAGCTAGGATAAAACGCATAGACCTATTAGCGAGGCTTCTAAATGAAAAAGGAAACGGCAGGCGATCTGGTCGTCTTCCTGGTCGTCGCTCGGGAGCAGAGCTTCACGCGAGCAGCGGCCCAGCTCGGGGTCTCGCAATCGGCCTTGAGTCAGACCCTGCGCGGATTGGAGGCCCGGCTGGGAATACGGCTGCTCACGCGCACGACGCGCCGCGTCGCGCCGACCGAAGCCGGCGAGCGCCTCCTACGAACGGTTGGACCTCGTTTTGCAGAGGTTGACGCCGAGCTGGAGTCGGTCACGGCGCTACGCGACAAGGCCGCCGGTACGATTCGCCTGACCTCGACCGAGAATGCGGCGGCTTCAGTGCTCTGGCCAGCACTGGAACGGTTTCTGCCGGAATACCCCGACATCAAGGTCGAAATCGCGATCGACTATGGCCTGACCGACATTGTGGCGGAGCGGTTCGACGCGGGCGTTCGACCGGGCGAGACGGTGGCCAGTGGCATGATAGCGGTACGCATCGCCCCTGACATGCGGATGGCCGTCGTAGGCGCGCCGTCCTACTTCGCGGCGCGCAAACCGCCGAAAACGCCGCAAGACCTGACGAACCACGCCTGCATCAATCTGAGGCTGCCGACTCACGGCGGGCTCTACGCATGGGAGTTCGAGAAGACCGGCCGCGAGATGAACGTACGGGTTGATGGACAGCTCGTGTTTGGGACTGCCTCCCTCATCCTCACGGCGGCCCGGGCCGGGTTTGGGTTGGCCTACCTCACCGAGGAACAGGCTCAACCTGACATCGACGCCGGACATCTTGTGAGGGTGCTTGCCGACTGGTGTCCGCCTTTTTCCGGGTATCACCTTTACTATCCGAGCCGTCGTCAGCCCACCCAAGCGTTTTCCTTGCTGGTTGATGCGTTGCGCTACCGCGGACAACTGCGGGGCGGCTCCAAGTCTTGATTTTGGAACAAGCAAACCGACGGCTTCGGTGAAAGCAGCCGATGGAATGGCTCGCCGCGGGAACAAAGAGTGAGAGTGGTTCGAAATCGTTCATGGCCGCAATACATCCAAAATAAACATTTAGACGCTAGACCCTGCGGTCGGCTCGCCCTGACTGAGCGGCAACGAACCTCTTGGCCCGACGCGGCCGGCGACAGGGAAGGAGACGGCTTTGCAAGATCGCTTCGTCTATACCGCGCATCCCTCGCGTGTCGTGTTCGGCGCCGGCTCGCTCGCGGCGCTGGCCGACGAGGTGAAGGCGCTCGGCTGCTGCAGGGCCTTCGTCCACAGGACGCGGCAAGAAGAAGCGACCGGCGCCGACGTCGTCGCGCAACTCGGGCCGCTCGCTGCCGGGCTGTTTCCCGGCGCGGCGATGCATACCCCGATCGCTGTCACCGAGCGCGCGCTCGCCGCGTTCGAGGCGGCCAAGGTGGATTGCACGGTCGCGATCGGCGGCGGCTCGACCACCGGACTCGGCAAGGCGCTCGCCTTGCGCACCAATCTGCCGCAGATCGTCATTCCCACCACCTACGCCGGCTCGGAGATGACCAATATTCTCGGCGAGACCGCGGATGGGAAGAAGACGACGCAGCGGTCGTCATTCCCGGCCTCATCAACGCCCATATGCAAACGTGGCAGACCGGGAGGCTCACGGTGCTGTTCATCATTCACGCCAAGGACACGGCTGGCGCGCTGCCGACGCAGCTCGCCAACTACGACGCCCATAAGGCGTTCCTTTCCGACACGAGCCCGCACGACGTGCGAATCGTCATGTCCGCGGCCCGCTCGTCGCGGACGATGAGTCGAGCATGATAGGCAGCTTGTTCCTCGTCGAGGCCGCCGACCGCGCGACAGTCGAGACGTTCAATCGCGCCGATCCGTTTCATTCGGCAGGAATTTGGGAGAATGTCCAAATAACCGGATTCCTGCGTCGGCAAGGCTAGACCGACGGTGGCGCTTCAACACGGGTTTTGTTGCTGCGCGGCGGATAGCCTCGATTCATCGAACCACCTACGCGCGGCTCGGCGCCGGCCATACGGTGGCCGGCGCCATTGCGCACAGATTGCGGATACGCACGTTAGCCCACGGGGGCTTCTTATGATCCAGTTCCCTGGTGATTGATCCTGCCTGTCGCGACGTCGTGCATCACGGAAAGAAGCTCGTCGGGAATCAGCATCGGGGTGCAGGCTTTGTCCCCGTCGATGAACAACACCAGTCCGCCGGGTCTGCCGTCGATTTGCGCCAGCACGGCCTTGTCGCCATAGGGCAGGCCTGGAGGGGTTGCGGGGTCCAGGACATAGACGCCGCGCAGGAACTGCCATTGTTCGGGCGTCAACTCCATCCAGTTGCCATGGCGCGCCATGACCGCATCTTTCGGCACGGCGATGTCGACGCATGGGTTGGCCGCCTTGTCGGCTGCGAATGTCGTTTGAGGCAGCACCATCAGAGCGCCGATGAATGCGAGACGTACTGTATTCAACATTGTAACCTCCTTTGGTTGAGCGCACTCCACCATTGGACGGATGAAGGTATGTGCAGGCGATACGAAGTCGCTTGCAATTCCGCGATCCGCGGTCTGTGGAATAAGCTCTTCGGCGGCACGAAGGCTTCACGCGCATCACATCCGTGCGCGTCCAACTTTCGGCCAACCACGCCGTGGTTGTGAAGGTGATCGCTCGCACGCGGGAAACAAGTGGCAATTGCCACATGAGTTTCCAAACCAAGAGCGGGGAATGGATCGCCTCGCCGGCAAGGCCTAGTCGCGTGAGTCGTTCAAAATTGGGGGATGCCTCAGAAACGTCAGTGTCATGCCCGCGAAAGCGGGCATCCAGACTTGGCCGCGCGTGCCGGGGCTCTGGATTCCCGCTTTCGCGGGAATGACACAACGTTGAAGGACCTCATTTTGAACGACGCGCGCGACTAGCTCGCGAGGCGGCGGACGTGGGTTCCTTCGCCCAGCCGCCAATGCGTCAGGAAACTGGCGCCATCGGATGGTCGCGTCAGTCGGCCGCGCCGCGCAGGTGGCCCTGATGCAGCGCAACGAAATCAGCCATACTCGCGACCTCGAGATCGGGTCGAGCAGCATGGCCCTCTTGATCCGGAGCGGGCGTGGCGCCCCAGCCGCCGATGTCCTTGCGACGGTTGATCCACAGTGTCTTCAGGCCCACCGATTTGGCGGGGAGGACGTCATGGAAGATACTCTGTGCCGTATGCAGGATCTCGTCCTTGCCGGCACCCAACGATTGCTTCAGATCAGCAAGCGCATAGTCGAAATTGCGGATGTCCGGCTTATAGGAGCCGACGTCCTGCGCGGTGATGATCCGGTCGAACTCGACGCCGAGTTTCTCGTTGCTCTTGGAGAAGGAGGCTCGGTCGACGTTCGAGATGATGACGAGCTTGTAGTACCGCTTCAGATATCGCAGCGCCGCGGCGCTGTCGTCGAACGCAGGCCAACGAGGGACCGATTGACCGAAGTTCACAACCTCGTCCACTGTCGATCGGATGCCCCACCGCCGAGCCAATCGACGATGCACTTCTTCGAGGATTTGCGGATAGAGCATGCCGGGGGTTTCGAGCTCGCAGGCGGCCTCGGTCGAACCGAATGTCTCGAGGAGCACATTGTCGTTCAAGTCCTGCCGACCATGTCGGTCAGCCCATGGACGCAGTTCGGCGAAAATACCTCGCTCCCAATCGATGAGCGTACCATAACAATCGAATGTGAGCGTGGTGAAGTCGTTTATGCCTATCATCGTGATGTCTCCCTGTGCCACTCTCGCATCGACGCGCTCAGACTCCACTGGCGCACGCAGAGAGCGAGCGATATAAAATTACAAGGCTCAAATTCAGCTTCGGGGGTTCATATTGTGCAGAACAACCATGCCAATGATCCGGCCGGACGGCCAGCCCATGACGTCGTGGGCAAATCAGGACCTGCCAGAGCTACTCTACGATTTCTGAGAGTGCAAACGAGTGCAAACGACCACCAGCAATACGTTTCGGGAAATTGTTCTGCGAGGAAATACACATGTAGGGTCTGTGAAATGGCGCGTCGACGCTCGGTAAACAGAGGTCGGGGAATGGCTGGAAAAACATGTGAATATTCCGCCCTCCGTTTCTTAAAAGGGCCCTGCCATCGTGGGAAAGGCAGGGGGACACTTTCAGATTATTCTTAAAATGGATACAGCGGCGCGACCTCCCCCATAAACCTCACAATGGGGTAGGGGATCACTGTGCGTCCTATCAAATTCACGGACGCGACCGGCTAGGACTGATATTATTGACGTTTTCAACTCGAACACCAAGCGCGCGCGGGAACTCGTTGGCTCGTTCAATTCCGAGGCGCGGCAAACCCTTGCGCAAATCGGCCGATGGTATCATTTTAGGGTGGAAATGATGGATGCTTCCGAACAGAGACTCATTGAGGCTTTGAAAAACGTGGACGCGCATGGCGACGTCGCGCCCGCCCACGTCAACGATCCTATGACGATGGTGCTTCGTGAGAACGCCATCCAAGGCAATCTCATGCGCTGGGACGATGACCGATACCGTTATGTGTTGACGGGTACGGGTCGGCGACGGATCAGCACGCGCGGTCGGGCGCCAGGCGCGGTCCTGGCTTTCAGGAAGCGCGATCCAAAGGATGCAAAGGATGAAGCCGTAGCTCGACGGAACTCCGCCGGAAATCACTCTGATAAATGATGTTTTTGTCCTGCCGCTGAATTGAAGCACGCCTCCCGCCACAGGAGAGGCCCACAAACAGGCGCCGGGCTTTCAGTTTTCGACATACACGGGTTCGCCCCGTGGATCCAAGGCCGATGTCGCATGCTAATCGGCGAAGGCGGCCGGCATCCGTCGCCGCCGAGCATGGTCGCCCGCGAACCGGGCATCACCCAACGGCGGGGATGACGGCTATCCTAACGAGGACACTGGAGTTCGAGCCGGGGATTGGCGGGGCTAGAGCGCTTTCAGGTTAATCCAGATCATATTGGGAGATCCAATCCCGTCCGCCTTTCAAGGGCGGACGGACCGTAAAGAGTGCAGCTGGCAGCCGATTCGAAGTTTCCTGGAAGGCTCCCCTCGGCTACGTCATTGATGGTCGTGATGCTCGTCGCCGCCGCCGTGATGCTGGTCGCCGCCGCCGTGATGCTGGTCGCCCCCGCCGTGATGCTGGTCGCCCCCGCCGTGATGCTGGTCGCCGCCGCCGTGATGCTCCTCACCGCCGTGGCCGTGCTCCTGACCCTCCCAGTGACGATGTTCCCGCCAGCCGTGCCAGCCTTCGCCGCCGCCATAACCATACCCGTTATAATAGCCGTAGCCGCACCAATAGTAGCCAGGACCGCTCCAGCCGTCGTCGTACCAACAATAGTTATGGCCGCCGAACATGAGGCCGCCCACGATGGCGCCGGGGATGTCCAGGGGATTGAATTGCGCGAATTGCACCTGCGAAACGCGCGGCGCCGTTCCGCTGACGAGACCATCGGCGACGCTTGCCTGCGCGGCGCCTCCAAGGTGCAAGGCGCCGCCAAACAGCGCCAAGGCCAAGACTGATTTGCGAACCATAGACAGGGGTCCCCCGATTAGGGCGCCCGGTCGGGGGCGAACCGGCGAAGCCGTCGGTTCGCCGCCCGATATCACATGGACTCGACGCGTTGTCGACCGAATTCCGCAGCGAAGCGCAGGATTCCACCGCCGCATGGGGATACGGTTCGCCAAGACCATGTCGCGCGCGATTTCGAGCGCCCGCCCATAGGCTTCGTCGTCTCCTTGTTCGCGTACAAGTGCGACAGCGTGGGCTTGCGCGAGCCGTGCGGCTTCCCGGCGACTTCGGAACCATTTGAGCATTTCTGGCCCTCCCGTGAGACCGGCCGGCACTCTGCCGCACGGCCGAGCGTTTGTCAGTTTCGCAAAATACCTACTTGCGTCAGCGTCACGGGATTACGGTGACGCTTTACTCAACCCCCAATAGACCTGGCGTCCATGCACGATCTGATGATGCGCTATCGAGGGATCAAGTAAAGTGTCAACGTAACTCTCGCGCGCGTCGAGCCTCGTAGGCTTTGAGATGGGCGTGGGCGATGCGAAGCACTGATCGGTCATCTACCCTGGCGGCGCGGCGCAGCAGATCGCCGAGAATATGGTCGCCTTCGGTCGGACTGCGGGCTTCGATGTCGCGCAGCATCGAGGCGGTCAGCAGCGAACCCGGTGCGGTGAACGCGGCCCGCGCCCGCTCGAGGGAAGGCTGACGCGGAGGGTAGCCCTCCGCCACGGCGATCGCGGCGCACTCTTCGAGCAGCCGCGTGACCAGGTCCGCGGCGCCGGCGGCGACGATGTCGCCGATCGCGGCGCGCATCAGACAGGTTATGCCCGCGCCCGTGGCGATGAAGAGCCATTTCTCCCACATGTCCTGTCGGATATTTTCGCTGAGCCGCGCGTCGAAGCGTGCGCCAGACAGCGCCGAACCGATCGCCTCGATCCGCTGGGAGCGCGCGCCGTCGAGTTCGCCGAAAGTCAGCGCGTGAATATCGTTGAGATGAACGATGCCGCCGTTGGCGCCGAGGGTCGCCGAGATCACGCATTGGCCGCCGAGCACGCGCTCCGCACCGAAGCGGTCGGCCAGAACGTCCAGATGCCGCATGCCGTTCAATAGCGGGATAATCGCCGTCCGCGGGCCGACGGCGCTCGCGAAGGACGCCATGGCGCCTTCGAGATCATAGGCCTTGCAACTGAGAAGGACGAGGTCGAAGGGCTCGTCGAGGCCTTCTTCGGATACGAGCGCCGGCGCCGGCGCGTGGAAATCGCCGAACCGGCTCTGGATCGAGAGGCCGTCTTTTGCGAGCGAAGCAGCGCGGCGCGGGCGGACTAGAAAGACGACATCTCGGCCGGCCTGCAACAGCCGGCCGCCGAAATAGCCCCCGATCGCGCCGGCGCCCACGACGAGAATCCTCATATCGCAAGTTCCTCAATTGTCGCGGACTTTCCGAGCGCCGCGATAAGCCGCTCCTCCCCTCCCTCGGAAGCGTCCGGCGCATCATCATGATGGCTAGCGGAACGCAGCGCAAGCGACCTATAAACTGACGACGACGGAGGCGACGCCATCTGGCGCGTGACGTACAAGGTAGAGTAGGCGAGCGCTCGAACTAACCCCCTCTCCCGCCCTGCGAGGAGGGATGGGGTGAGGGCGGCGCCGCGATTCTCGCTAAAAGCGGACCCTCACGCGCAAGCGGGAGAAGGTATTCGTCTTAAGCGGTTGAACTTTGCGCTCGCTTCCGCCTTGGTGGTGATGTCCTCTGACGCCGACGCGAGCTGAACGATAATGACAACCCTGCTGGCCGCCCTAGATCTTTTCCTTTGGGTCTATCTGGCGGCGGGGCGCGGCGGCTTTTGGCATGCGGCGGAACGCGACGGCGGCGGCCCCCTCCCTGAGGCGTGGCCCAGCGTCATCGCGGTCATCCCGGCGCGCGACGAAGCCGAGGGCATCGGCCAAACCGTCAGATCGCTGCTGCTGCAAGACTATCCCGGCTCGTTCTCTATCATCCTCGTGGACGATGAAAGTTCCGACGGCACGGCTGATGTCGCCGAGCGCGCGGCCGCCGAGGCCGGCGGCTCGGCCCGACTGACGATCATTCCGGGCGCCGCGCGGCCGCCAGGGTGGACCGGAAAATTGTGGGCGATGAAGCAGGGCGTCGAGCGCGCGGACGCGGAGGGACCGGAGTTTCTGCTGCATACCGACGCCGATATCGTCCACCAGCCTGACGTACTGAGCCGCCTCGTTTCGCAGGCGCTCGTCGAGGGCCTCGCGCTTTCTTCGTTGATGGCCAAATTGCGCTGCGAGAGCTTGCCAGAGCGGGCGCTGATCCCCGCCTTCATCTTTTTCTTTCAGATGCTCTATCCCTTTTCCTGGGTGAGCGACCGACGAGGCACGACGGCGGCGGCGGCGGGAGGATGCATGCTGGTGCGCCGCGAGGCGCTTCGTGCCGCCGGAGGCTTTGAGGCGATTCGCGGATCGATCATCGACGATTGCGCACTGGCTCGTATTCTGAAGAGGCGAGGACGGATACGGCTCGCGCTCAGCGAGCGCGTCGCCAGCATCCGTTCTTATTCCACGATCGGCGATATCAGACGGATGGTCGTCAGGACCGCGTACGCGCAACTCGATTACTCGCCGCTGCTGCTGGCGCTCGCCGTGGCCGGTTTGATCCTGGTCTACGTCGCGCCCGTGCTCGCGACGATATTTGGCCACGGCGCCACGCGGATTTGCGGGCTGCTGGCGTGGACAATGATGTCGGTTGTTTATCTGCCGACCCTTCGATTCTATCGGCTGACGCCGATCTGGGGACCGCTGCTGCCGGCGATAGCGGTCGTTTACACGGCGTTCACGTTGGACTCCGCCCATCAGTCGCTTCGCGGACGAGGTGGTCTCTGGAAGGGCCGCTTACAAGGGCGTTAGACAGCGCCGGTCAGGATTGCGGGCGCAGGATCATCTGGGTCTGCGTCACGATGGCGCAGAGCTTGCCGTTCGGCCGCAAAATGCGTGTCTGCCACACCATCGTCGTGCGGCCGATATGCACCGGCGAGCACTCCGCACGCGCGGTCTCGCCAGCACGAAGAGCGGCGACGAAATTCGTCTTGCTCTCGATCGTCGTCGTGTTCGCGCCGGGCGGCAGATTGAGAAAAGTCGCCACAGCGCCAACCGAATCGGCAAAGGCCATGACAGCGCCCCCGTGGAGAATGGAATTCGAAGTGCACAAATCCTCGCGCACGAAGAGTTCGGCGATCACGCCTTCGGCCCTGGCCTCGATGATGGTAACGCCCATCAGCTTGGCGAACGGCATGATATTGACGTCGATCATCGACCACCGCCTCCCGTTCAGGCGCGCAACTCGACGGCAGCCGCGAGAGGGCCGCCACGCCGTCTATCCTACAGCACGGCGGGAGCGATTCCCAGTTTCAGATGTCCGTAGCCTGTGGCTTTCCCCTCCGCTAGGCCTGCGGTAGAACGCGGCGAAGACCTTCGATGCTGAAGGGCTTCGTCAGCGTCGTCGCCTGCCGTCTCGCGCCCTTGACGCCTGATGCGCCATAGCCCGTCGCGAAAGCGTAGGGCAGGACCCCGCGCTTCGAGAACGTCGGCGATCGGGTGCGACATTTGTCCTTTCAGGCTGACATCCAGGATGGCGAAATCAAACTGGCCCTGCTCCGCCATGACCAAGCCGTCCTTCAGCTTCGAAGCGACTCCGACCGCTATAAGGCCGAGCTCGACCACCACGTCCTCGAGCATCGTTGCGAGGAACCACTTGTCCTCGACAATGAATACTCTCTTCTGAGAGAGGCGTGAACAGCCGTCCGCGTCTTCCTTTGTCATGATTCAGGTCGATTGGCAGCATGGCAACCCTCCGCGCCCTCGACAGCCCCGGCGGTTTCGCCTGAGGAAATCGGCAGTCTCCCTCAGCGCGAGATCAGCTTTAAAATCAACGTCGATGCGCATTCTCAAATTAATACGTCTGTCGATTTGATAAGTCATGCAAAATGTTGGACGATCGGATAATGGGGCCGTATTTTTCCCTGGCTGTGACGTATGTAGGCTGTAGCTCTCGCGGAGCATCTATTCGACGATCGCCGGGGATTGATCGGACTTGCCGCAACGTGGCGCCCAATGCACCCGACTAAACCCTCCTGTTGCACATATCCGAGCGAAGGGAAAGGCGATGGCCATGTGAGTTCCTGACGCGACCTTATGCGCGTACGCGTCGGAGACCTATCTTAATTTCCAATGTGAGGGTTCATCGATTTTGCTCGGATTCGTAGTGGGATCGCCTCAGAGCCGGTCTGGAGCGCTTGTATTCGATTGGCGTCGCCGCCGCGCCCAGTATTAATTGGCATATATACTTCATAATTCCCTGAGTTTCTGCAAACCTGGATATCGTGATAATGAATCCATACGCCCAAGAC
>JBAQGU010000857.1:0-1933 GCA_049287975.1 Roseiarcus sp. | reverse complement strand
GGCCAGCCGCGCATATTCGGCTGCCAGCGCGGGATCGGCGGCAAGCCTTCTCTCGACATCCAAAGCGCCCGCCGCATCGAGTTCGCCGTCGAGCGCAGCATTGAGGAGAAGCGTCGGATCATCTTCGGAAGGGCGCTCGGTCATGCCGGGCTCCCGAGTTTATCGACCAGTTGCGCCCGCGCGCGCGCGAGCCTCGACATCACCGTCCCCTGCGGCGCTCCGGTCGCGGCGGCGATTTCACGATAGCTCATACCGTTGATATCACGCATGACGACCACTTCCCTGAATATGGGCGGCAGCGCAAGAATCGCCAATTCCAGCGCCGCTTCGTCGGCCGCGGCGATCAGAACCTCCTCTGGACCGGGGGAGGCGTCCCGATGCGCCGTAGCCGCGTCCAACAGCTCCGAATCGCCCACCAGCACGACCGCTTTCGGCCTGTTCTTCCCCATCCAACTGAACGCCGTATTTCGCACGATCGTCAGCAGCCATGCACGTGGCCGCTCGACGACCGCCGTCTCGAGGGAAGCCAGCGCCCGCATGCAGGCGTCCTGCACGACATCTTCGGCGTCGGTCCGATTGCCTGTCAGCCAGCGCGCGAGCCCATAGGCGTCGTCGAGATGGGGCAAAACCATCTCGTTGAAACGCCTGCGCGCGAAATCGGTCGTCACAAATCCCCCGCACGCTCACGGCGCGACGATGACCTTGCCCTTCATGAACGGGTGAAGGCCGCAAAAATAGGCATATTCGCCTGGCTTGTCGAATGTGAAGCTGAACTTGTCGTTGGTGTCCAGCGCCTTCGAGCGAAAAAGACCGCCAACGCCTACTACGTTGTGGGCCATGCCGTCGTGGTTTTCGAAAGTGACAGTCGTGCCAGGCTTGACCGTCAGCGCCGCCGGCCCGAACAAGAACTTGTCGATGCCGACTGTGGCGCCGGCGTCATCCGCCCGGGCGGCAATTGTCTGGCCGAAGAACAACATGAACATCATACCGACAAACACACTGAACATGGCGGCGGCAGCCGCAAGCCAGCCTATGTCCGCCCAGCTACGGTGTGCCTCGAGGTTCCTTATCATCGGTTGCTCCTTACGAATGTCATGTGCGCCGATGACGGCCCGATCCATCTTCGTCAACTCGAGGCCATCTGTCCCAAGACTCGGACCAACGACCGAATATTCCCGCCGAGCGAAAATAAATGACCCTGCTATGATTGGAGTCGACCGTCATCGGGGGCACATCATGCGGTCGTGGAGGCCGGCGAGCGGCATGTGCGCCCGCGCGTCCAGACGAGCGTCTCTGGGCTCAACTCGGCCTTCGGGTGACGATCCCCAGCGCGGGGGGAGGGCCGCGCCCTCACTCCACGATGTCGGGAGTTCGCCAGGCCAGGTGCTGCCCTGCGTCCACGCAGATCAGCTGGCCGGTCACGTTGCGCGCCCCGGCGAGATAGGCGACGGCGTCGGCGATCTCCTCGCCGCGAATCGGGCGGCCCAACAAGGCGCCCGCCGCCTCCAGGGCGAGGCCCGCCTCTCCTTGTTTCACGCTCGGATAGGTCGGGCCGGGGCCGATGGCATTGACGCGAATGCGCGGCGCGAGGGCCTGGGCCAGCGTCTGCGTCGCCGTCCAGAGCGCGGCTTTGGCGAGCGTATAGGAGAGGTACTGCGGGGTCAGACGCAGCACGCGCTGGTCGATGATATTGACGATCGCGCCCTCGCGATCCCCGGGCAGCGCCGCCGCGAACGCCCCGGCGAGGAACACCGGCGCCTCCAGATCGATGGCGAATTGCCGCCGCCACAGGAAGAGATCGAGGGCGCCGATCGAGTCGGCCTCGAACATCGCGGCATTGTTGACCAGGAGCTCGATCGGGCCGAGCGCCGCCGCGATCTCGGCGAACGCCGCCGCGCCCGCTTCCGGATCGGCGAGGTCGACCGAAAACGCG
>JBAQGU010000856.1:0-7431 GCA_049287975.1 Roseiarcus sp. | reverse complement strand
TTGGCCTCTCCTGTGCCTTGCGCGACGCTGCCGCGACGTCGCCCGCTTATCCCGCGATTGGTCCGCCCGCCGCCTTCACACATGTGTCAGCGAATCGACGCCTGGGGTGAACCATAGCTCGCCAATGTGCGCTGGAAACGCAAGGCTCGCCGGAGCCCTAAGCCCAAAAAACCAGGATTTGTCTACGATTTTCGCTCAGTTAACAAAAAAAAGGCCGCGAATCCGAGGATTCGCGGCCCTATTGCAACGAGGTGCGCAGGGTCAGTGCGCGATGATGCCCGCCGCGTCGTCATCTCCCGCGATCGGCGCGGCCGGCGCCTTGCCGTCCTCCTCCCAAACGATCGACTTGGGCTGACGTATCAGGGCGTGTGCGAGCACCTCCTCCATCCGAGAGACCGGGACGATCTCGAGCCCGTTCTTGACCGAATTAGAGATATCGGCCAAGTCCTTGGCATTGTCCTCGGGAATCAGCACCTTCTTGATGCCGCCGCGCAGAGCGGCGAGCAGCTTCTCCTTGAGGCCGCCGATCGGTAGGACGCGGCCGCGCAACGTGATTTCGCCCGTCATGGCGATGTCGCGCTTGACCGGAATTCCCGTGAGCATCGAGACGATCACGGTCGCCATCGCGACGCCCGCCGACGGCCCGTCCTTCGGCGTGGCGCCCTCGGGAACGTGAACGTGAACGTCGCGCTTGTCGAACAGCGGAGGCTCGATCCCGAAATCGACAGCACGCGAACGCACGTATGACGCCGCGGCCGAAATCGATTCCTTCATCACATCCTTCAAATTGCCGGTCACCGTCATGCGGCCCCTGCCGGGCATCATTACGCCTTCGATCGTCAGCAGCTCGCCGCCGACCTCGGTCCACGCCAGACCCGTCACCAAGCCAACCTGATCATCCGCCTCGATCTCGCCGTATCGATACTTCGGCACGCCGAGAAAATCCGCGACGTTCTTGGCGGTGACGTCGATCCTCTTTTTCTTGTTGGTGAGGATCTCCTTGACCGCCTTCCGCGAAAGATTCGAAATCTCCCGCTCGAGGTTGCGAACCCCGGCCTCGCGAGTATAGCGACGCACCAACTCCATCAGAGCGCTGTCGTCGACATCGAATTCCTTCGCGTCGAGACCGTGCTTGGTCATCGAATGGGGCAACAGGTGACGCTTGGCGATTTCGATTTTCTCGTCCTCCGTATAGCCGGCGATTCGGATGATCTCCATGCGGTCCATCAGCGCCGGTGGAATGTTGAGCGTATTGGCCGTCGTGACGAACATCACGCTCGACAGATCGTAATCGACCTCGAGATAGTGATCGTTGAACGAGGCGTTCTGCTCGGGGTCGAGAACCTCCAACAGCGCTGATGACGGATCGCCACGGAAATCCATTCCCATCTTGTCGATTTCGTCGAGCAGAAACAGCGGATTGGAGCTCTTGGCCTTGCGCATCGATTGGATGACCTTGCCGGGCATCGAGCCGATATATGTTCGCCGATGGCCGCGAATCTCCGCCTCGTCGCGCACGCCGCCCAACGACATTCGCACAAACTCTCGGCCCGTCGCCTTGGCTATCGACTTGCCGAGCGAAGTCTTCCCCACGCCAGGAGCCCCTACGAGGCAGAGGATCGGTCCCGTCAACCTATTGGCGCGCTGCTGCACGGCCAGATATTCGACGATCCGATCCTTGACCTTTTCCAGGCCGAAGTGATCGGCGTCGAGAAGAGCCTGCGCCGCTGGCAAGTCCTTCTTGATTTTCGACTTCTTCTGCCATGGAATCGACAGCAGCCAATCCAGGTAGTTGCGCACCACCGTCGCTTCCGCGGACATCGGCGACATCTGGCGGAGCTTCTTGAGCTCGGCGAGCGCTTTCTCGCGCGCCTCCTTGGTCAGCTTGGTGCCCTTGATGCGCGCTTCGAGCTCGGACATTTCGTCTTTGCCGTCCTCGTCGCCGAGTTCCTTCTGGATCGCTTTCATCTGCTCGTTGAGATAATACTCGCGTTGCGTCTTCTCCATCTGACGCTTGACGCGCGTCCGGATACGCTTCTCGACCTGAAGCACCGAGATCTCGCTCTCCATCAGCGCCAAACACTTCTCGAATCGCTTGGCGATCGAATGAATTTCCAAAATCGCCTGCTTATCCGCCAGCTTCACCGCCAAATGCGAGGCGATCGTATCGGCGAGCTTGCCGTAATCGTCGATCTGAGTGACCGCGGCGACGACTTCCGGTGAGATCTTCTTGTTGAGTTTGACGTAATTCTCGAATTCGGAGAGCACCGAGCGAGAGAGCGCCTCCGCTTCGATCGCCTCGATTGGATCGTCGGCGGTCGCCTCGGCCTCGGCTGCGTAATAACCTTCCGCGGGCAAGTAGCGCCTGATGCGCGCGCGCGCGGCCCCTTCGACCAGCACCTTGACAGTGCCGTCGGGCAGCTTGAGCAGTTGCAGGACACGGGCCAACGTTCCGGTGGTGAAGATCGCATCGGTCGCGGGATCGTCGTCGGCGGCGTTCTGCTGCGTCGCCAACAAAATCGCCTTGTCGGCCTTCATGACCTCCTCGAGAGCGCGAATCGATTTCTCGCGGCCGACGAACAACGGCACGATCATGTGCGGGAAAACCACAATGTCGCGCAGCGGAAGAACCGGATATGCATCGACGGAGCCGGGGCTGATGGTCTTGCGATTGCTTGTCATGGACGATCCTATTTGCCACCGCTCGGGCGCCAGCGCTGGCTCGCCCCGAGCACCAAGCCTTCAATAGCTGACGGCGCGCGACCTCTAGGCGTGAGCGTCGCCGCCGCCCCTGACGGCGAATCAGGCTGCGAGCCCGATCTTCCGCCGCAAGGCTTAACCGCATACGTCGAAAGTTTCGAGGCTTGCCGGCCACCGGTCAACATGGACGTCGGAGCACCCAGTTTCAAGCACCCTCGGCGCCCTTCTCGGGAACCGAAGAGCGTGGCGCCGCCTCCCGCCGGGCTCAGCCGACTTTTTCCGCGCGCTCGGAATAAATGTAGAGCGGCCGCGCCTTGCCTTCGACGACTTCGGGTCCGATCACGACCTGTTCGACCCCATCCAGGCCGGGCAATTCGAACATGGTGTCGAGCAGAATGCCCTCCATGATCGAGCGCAGCCCGCGCGCGCCGGTCCGCCGCTCGATCGCCTTCTTGGCGACGACATTCAGCGCCTCGTCCTGGAAGGAGAGATCGGTATTCTCCATTTCAAACAGCCGCTGGTATTGCTTGACGAGCGCGTTCTTCGGTTCGGTGAGAATTTTCTTGAGCGCATCTTCGTCGAGATCCTCGAGGGTCGCGATCACGGGCAATCGGCCGACGAACTCTGGGATCAGGCCGAATTTCAGCAAGTCCTCGGGCTCCACCTGACGGAAGACTTCGCCGGTTCGACGGTCGTCCGGCGCTTGGACCTTGGCCGCGAAGCCAATCGAGGTGCCTTTGCCACGCGCGGAGATGATCCGCTCGAGGCCCGAAAACGCCCCGCCGCAAATGAACAAGATGTTGGTCGTATCGACCTGCAAAAATTCCTGCTGCGGATGCTTGCGTCCACCCTGCGGGGGAACGCTCGCCACCGTGCCTTCCATGATCTTGAGCAAAGCCTGCTGAACGCCCTCGCCCGAAACGTCGCGCGTGATCGACGGATTGTCCGACTTCCGGCTGATCTTGTCGATTTCGTCGATGTAGACGATGCCGCGCTGTGCGCGCTCGACGTTGTAATCCGAGGCTTGCAGAAGTTTCAAGATGATGTTCTCGACGTCTTCGCCGACATAGCCGGCTTCGGTCAGCGTCGTCGCGTCGGCCATTGTGAATGGCACATCGAGGATGCGCGCGAGCGTCTGCGCGAGGAGCGTCTTGCCCGACCCGGTCGGACCGATCAGCAGGATGTTCGACTTTGCGAGTTCGACGTCGCTGTGCTTCGATGCGTGGTTGAGCCGCTTATAGTGGTTGTGTACGGCGACGGACAGAACGCGCTTCGCCTGCGGCTGCCCGATCACATAATCATCCAGCACCTTGCAAATTTCGCGCGGCGTGGGAATGCCGTCCTTGCTCTTGACAAGCGCGGTCTTGCTTTCCTCCCGGATGATATCCATGCACAATTCGACGCATTCGTCGCAAATGAACACGGTCGGGCCGGCGATGAGCTTCCGCACTTCATGCTGGCTTTTGCCGCAGAACGAGCAATACAGCGTATTTTTGGCGTCGCCTTCGGCCTTGGCCATTGTAGTTCTCCATTCCGGCCGCGCCAGTCGATACGATTCGGGCGGTAAATCGACGGATCAGCCTAAATATATCACCCTAACAAACCGTAGCGCCTGGATTTTCGAACCCTGACGCTTGGGCGTCCGGCGCCCACGGCGATTGCGTTCAGCATGGGAATTCCTGTCCCGTTAACCGACAAGCAACCACCATTCGACGGTCAAAATCAAGTCCGCCGAACAAACCTCGCAAACCACACATGCGTCCTTTCTGATTCTCAGGATCCCGTATCGCCTTATTCGGCAATAAGCGTCTGCAATCAGACAGGTTTTGGCTCTTCCGGCTCAGCCGCCCGCTTGGTGGTGACCTCGTCCACGATCCCGAAGGCCTTGGATTCCTCCGCCGACATGAAATGGTCCCGGTCCAGCGTCCGCTCTATCGTTTCGTAACTCTGACCGGTGTGATGGACGTAAATTTCGTTCAACCTATGTTTCACTTTCATAATGTCTTCAGCATGACGCTGGATATCCGACGCTTGTCCCTGAAAGCCGCCCGAAGGCTGATGCAGCATGACGCGAGAATTGGGCAAGGCGTAGCGCATCCCCTCTTCCCCGGCGGCCAGCAGCAGCGAGCCCATGGACGCAGCTTGCCCGATGCACATCGTGGTGACCTTCGGCCGTACGAACTGCATCGTGTCGTAGATCGACAATCCCGCGGTCACGACGCCGCCCGGCGAATTAATGTACATCGCGACCTCTTTTTTCGGATTGTCGGCTTCCAGAAAGAGCAATTGCGCGACGATGAGCGAGGCGGAGATGTCTTCAATGGCCCCCACCACGAAAATAATTCGCTCGCGCAGCAGGCGCGAGAAGATGTCGAACGAGCGTTCTCCGCGCGCAGACTGTTCGATTACGATCGGCACCAGATTGTTATAGTAGAAATCTACAGGATCGCGCATGACACTCGCTTTCGACGGCTTGGATAGGCCTTAGCCTCGTTTACATAAGCGTCCGCGCGATCCGCGAAAAGGGGGCCAGATGGCCGCTTTACGGACGCGGACCCTACGCCGGATCCGAAGGCGCCGACTCTGGTTCGGGCGCCGGCTCTGGCCCAGGCGCGGCCTCTGGGCCAAGCGCCGCCTCCGGCTCGACCTGTTCGTCCTCGTCGGCCTTCAAGAGTGCCGCGGCCGTCACCTTCCGGTCCTCGACCTTGGCGAGGCCGAGGATGTGGTCGACGACCTTCTCTTCGTAAATCGGCGCACGCAATTCGGCGAACGCCTGCTGGTTGTTGCGGTAGAAGTCCCACATTTCCTTTTCCCGCCCGGGAAAGGCGCGAGCGCGGGCGAGCAGCGCCTGAGTCATCTCTTCCTGGGTTATTTCCACGCCTGCTTTCGTGCCGACCTCGGCCAGCAGCAGACCCAGACGGACGCGACGCTGGGCGATGCGACGATATTCGGCGCGAGCGGCTTCCTCGGTCGTGCCGTCCTCGACGAAGCTACGGCCGGTGGATTTCTGCTCGCTTTCGACCTGCCTCCAGATCTGCTTGAATTCCTGATCCACGAGCCCTTCGGGAACGTCGAATTTGTGGCGCGCCGCCAGTTCGTCGAGCAGCTTACGCTTGACTTTCTCGCGCGAGGCGCGGGCATAGTCGATCGCGATGCGCTCGCGGACGTTGGTGCGCAGCGCGTCGAGCGATTCGAGGCCGAGGCTCTTGGCGAATTCGTCATCTATGACAAGCGATTCCGGCGCCTCGACGGCCTTGACGGTGACGTCGAAATCGGTCTGCTGCCCCGCGAGCGCGCGAACGGCGTAGTTCTCCGGGAATGTCGCCTGGGCCGCGCGACGTTCGCCCGCGACCGCGCCGATCAGGGCATCCTCGAAGCCGGGGATGAAAGTGTTCGAGCCCAGCACGACTTGGATATCCTCGCCCTTGCCGCCCTCGAAGGATTCGCCCTTGATCGTTCCGACGAAGTCCACTGTCAGGCGATCATGGAGCTCGGCCGGCTCGCCTCCGGGCCGGGCGTGGTAGATGCGACGGGTCTCCGCGAGACGCTGGAGGGCAGTTTCGACCTCCGATTCCTCGACGTCGGCCACTGGCCGTTCGAGCGAAATATCCGACAATTCGCCGACCTCGAATTTCGGCAGCACTTCCAGCGCCACCTTGAAACTGAGGTCGCCGCGCGCATCCAGCGCCGCGTCGATCTCCTCGGGCTTGGTCGGCAGTTCGATCTTCGGCTCCAGGGCAAGACGCAAGCCGTTTTGGTCCATGATCTGCTTATTCGCCGCGTTGATCGTCTCCTGCACCACCTCGGCCATCACGGAGCGGCCATAGACGCGCTTGAGATGGCCGATGGGAACCTTGCCCGGGCGGAAGCCGTTGATCTTGACCTTGGTCTTGAGGTCGGCAAGCTGCGAGTCGAGTTTGGAGGCCAGATCGCCGGCCGAAACGACGACGCTATATTCCCGCCTCAGCCCTTGGCTCAGCGTCTCGGTGACTTGCATCGCAAAACCGCCTGTCTCTCATCGATCAGCGCCCGACCCCCTCCGCCGCGCGTCCGAATAATCCTTGTTTCGCCGTCGCGCTGGCGAACCACTCGTAACGCGCCGCAATGGTGCGGGCGGAGGGACTCGAACCCCCACGATTTTGGTCACCGGAACCTAAATCCGGCGCGTCTACCAGTTCCGCCACGCCCGCGCCCCGCGCGCTTCCGAGGAGGCTGTCGGCACAGGGCGCGCTCTATATCAGCTTGCGCCGCGCGCGCCAGCGAAAAACGCGAAACTCCGCGTCCTCCGGGCTCAGTCCCTGATATAGACCGCCAGCGCAATTGTGAATATCCCCCCCGCCAGGGCCAATAAGGTTGCGCGGCCCACTCCGTCCTCTATGACATGCGGCGACGCCGCCAGCCCGACAAAGGCCAAGCCGACGATCGGGCCGACGAAGGAAAAGAACTTGCCCATGCGAACGCTTCCCGCGCGGACCCCGAGCCGACGCCCAGGCGCCCGGGGGGTCTGGAGCTCGCAGCAAGCTCCGCGCCGCCTCGTCTGTGTCGAAACGGGACATTATCGAAAGCGGCGCCCGCGATGGCCTTGACTCGACGAGTGCTTCTGGGCGCGGGGATATCCGCGGGACTGTGGGCTTGGCGCAGCGACGCGGGCGCCGAGGCGTCGAAGCCGACGCCCGGCCCGGACGGCTTCTTCGCGCTCGACGCGGCGCCGGCGTCTCTGAAGCTGGCCGC